>JBGCFH010000008.1:0-4347 GCA_045106825.1 Saprospiraceae bacterium
TGACGATATTATGAAGCAAATTGTCATTGTCAAAAATCGCTATGTAAAATACGCTGAATTTGGTCAAGTTACATTGACAGAATTGTTAAAAACTGATTTGAAATCAAACGATTTTTTAAAAGCCAATGAATTGAAAAGCAGTTATTTAGAAAATTTAGGTAATGGAAATTTCAACTTAAAACCATTACCTAAATCCGCTCAAACTGCACCAATTCAAAGTATTTTAATTGATGATTTTAATAATGATAATCACGCAGATATTTTACTTTCAGGCAATGATTATAACGCTGAAAGAAACAACGGACGTTACGATGCTTTCAATGGTTTGCTACTAACTGGAAATGGAAAAAGAGATTTTGAAACAATTTCGACTGCGGAAAGTGGTTTTTATGTGCCGTTTGATGGACGAGATATTTTGAAGTGGAATGATAGAATTGTGGTTGGGCAGAATGATGGAGAAATGTTGATGTTTCAGATTAATGAACAAAGGAATAATAACGAACTCAATTAAAAACTCAACACTTTTCTGTCATACGGAATTCGGTTTGGCGTTTTGATTACATGACTTGATATAATATTCTGCGTTTGAACGGATTAAAATCCGTTCCTTTAGATAGTCCATTATTAAATAAAAATTGGAATTTACTAAAGTTGAGTGCTTTCTTTTAAACTTCCAACATCTAAAGAGGCGGATTTTAATCCGTCTAAACTTGAGTGTTCAGAAAATGAATAAAATTAAATTTATAATGAAAAAACAAAGCAATACAAATCACAATTGGCAACACTTACAAAAGTGTTGTGCTATTGTCGTATTGCTAAGTTTAATTCTCACCAATTGCCAAACAAAATCAACAACACCAAAATTATTCAAAAAACTCAAAGCATCACACACAAACATCAATTTCAAAAACCAAATCACCGAAAACGACACACATAATATTCTAAATTTCACCAATTTATATACAGGTTCAGGCGTCGGAATTGGCGACTTCAACAACGATGGATTACAAGATATTTTCTTCGGTGGAAATATGGAAAGTAGTCGTTTATATCTGAACAAAGGCAATTTGAAATTCGAGGATATTACCGAAAAAGCAAACATCAAAACTGACCGATGGATAACAGGCGTTTCCGTTGTTGATATTAATAATGATGGTTGGGAAGACGTGTATTTATGCGTTTCAGGAAATGCGAATATGGAACAACGAAAAAATCTATTATTCATTAATAATCAAGATAATACATTTACCGAACAAACCGAAAATTACGGCATTGCAGATACTTCACAATGTACAAATGCGAACTTTTTCGATTACGATAAAGATGGCGATTTAGATATGATTGTGATTGTCAATCCAACTGATTATAAGTTATTTAATGTCAATACCATTCGCAAAAAAAAGGTTAATGGTGAATCAAAAAGTACGGACAAATTATACCAAAATAATGGCGATGGAACGTTCACTAATGTTTCTGCGAAAGCAGGAATTTTGATTGAAGGTTATAGTTTAGGCTTGAATGTTAGTGATTTGAATAACGATAGTTGGTCAGATATTTATGTAACGAATGATTTTATGACCAATGATATTGTCTATATCAATAATCAAGATGGAACATTTACGAATCGTGCTGCGGAGATGTTAAAACATACAAGTTTTGCGAGTATGGGAATTGATGTTGCTGATATAAATAATGATGGAAATCCTGAAATTTACGTTTTAGATATGTTGCCCGAAGATAATTATCGCCAAAAAATGATTGCAGGAAGCGATAATTATGACCGATTTGAATACATGATTAAGACAGGTTACGAGCCGCAATATTCTCGAAATACACTACAACTTAATAACGGTGATGGCACTTTTTCGGAAATCGGACAATTGGCAAATATTCATAAAACAGATTGGTCTTGGTCAGCATTATTCGCAGATTATGACAATGATGGATTAAAAGATTTGTTTGTTACCAATGGTTTTAGGCGAGATTTAGGTGATTTGGATTATATCAATTATACGAATACAAATCCTTTCGGAAATCCCGAAGCTCGTAAAAAAGACCAACTCAAACGCATTTTAGAACAACCAGGAGCAAAGCTTTCAAACTACATTTATAAAAATGAAAATGGTCTAACATTTTCCAAAAAATCAATAGATTGGGGAATTGATGAACCATCGTATTCTCACGGTGCAAGTTATGCGGATTTGGATAACGACGGCGATTTGGATTTGGTGGTGAATAATGTTTCTCAAGAAGCATTTATCTATGAAAATCAAGCGAATACTTTGTTGGAAAATAATTATTTGAAAGTTGCGATTGAAACAAAAAATCAGTCATCAGGTGACTCAAAATCACCTGATGACTTGGCTTACTTAGGAACAAAAGTGACGTTATTTTACAATAATCAAATTCAATACGCAGAACTCACACCTTATCGAGGTTATCAATCAACAGTCGAAAAAACATTACATTTTGGATTAGGGAAAATAGGAAAAGTAGATAGCATTAAAGTCAATTGGACTAACGGAAAATCAACAACAATTAAAGACGTAAAAGTTAATCAGACAATAGAAATTAGTCCAAATTTTAAATTATTGGACAGGCAACTTGAAGTCGTCCATCCAATCGCTAAGCAACTTTTCCAACCAATAAATCTATTCAATTATACACATCAAGAAGATGTACAAATTGATTTTAATTTACAATCATTATTACCGCATCAACATTCAAAAAATGGTCCTTGTATCGCTGTTGCTGATGTGAATAATGATGGTTTGAAAGATATATTTATTGGCGGTTCAGCAGGTTTTTCGGGAACGTTTTTCATTCAAGAAAAAGGTAAACAAACAATTAGTCATCAGGTGACTTCAAGTCACCTGATGACTAAATTCCGAGAAGTCAAACTTAATCAAGACATCGAAAAAGAAGATACAGATTGCTTGTTTTTTGATGCAGATAATGATGGCGATTTGGATTTGTACGTAGTTAGCGGAAGCGTTATTTATTCTAATCAAAACGATATTTATCAAGATAGAATTTACATTAATGACAATGGTAATTTCGTTAAGAATGACGATATTCTACCAAAAGTAAATAGTAGCGGAAGTATAGTAATTGCAACAGATTACGATAATGATGGCGACCAAGATTTATTTATTGGTGGACGAGTTACACCAACGAAATATCCAATAATTCCAAATAGCTATTTATTGGAAAACAATAATGGAAAATTCAAAGATGTTACATCAAAATCGTTGAAAAACGTCGGAATGGTAACTGATGCAATTTGGGCAGATATTGATAATGATGAGGACGACGATTTAATCATTGTCGGCGAGTTTATGCCAATCACCATTTTTGAAAATCAAAACGGAATTATCAATTATCAATTGTCAATTGTCAATTCAAACGGTTGGTGGAATTGTGTTAAACAAGGTGATTTTGATAATGATGGCGATATAGATTTTATTGCAGGAAATTTAGGTTTAAATACCAACTTTCGAGCATCTAAAGGCGAACCTGTTTGCTTATATGCGAATGATTTTGATAAAAACGAAAGTATTGATCCTGTGATGTGTCAATATGTTGATGGCGTGGAAATTCCGATTCCGTCAAGGGACAAATTAATCAAACAAATTCCGCCAATTAAAGTAAGATTTACGACTTATAAAAATTATGCAAACGCAGGTTTTTCTGATGTTTTCAAGAAAGCAGAGAAAAAGAATATGCAAGTTTTGGAAGCGAATGAAATGCAAAGTTGTTACATTGAAAATGTAGGAAATGGTCAATTTAAAATTCATCATTTGCCTATTGAAATGCAGTTTGCACCGATTAATGATTTCTTGATAGAAGACGTTAATCAAGATGGCAATTTGGATGTTTTAGCCGTTGGAAACAATTATTCGACGGAAGTCGGTCAAGGAAGATATGATGCGTTTACTGGTGCGTTAATGTTGGGTGATGGAAAAGGAAATTTTGAAGTAAAACGTGGAGAAAGTTGTGGATTAAAAGCGGATAAAGACGCTAAAACGATTAAAAAATTACGATTAGAAAATAAGAAAACGATATATATAATTGGCAATAACTCGGCTGATTTACAAATATTTATGCGTAGAAAAACACAGGAAATACAATAAAGATGAAAAGTGAAAATCAAAAGTAATTCGTCATGCTGAATTCATTTCAGCATCTCCTGAACTTTTGAAAATTAATATTAATAAAGATGAAAATTAAGATTTAATGCTTTATAAGAATTCGTCGTTATTGTTTAGGAGATGCTGAAACAAGTTCAGCATGACGGAAGTTTGTTTGGTTTTTAGTTTAGTTGGTTAAAAGAAAATATTCGGAAAA
>JBGCFH010000080.1:0-20087 GCA_045106825.1 Saprospiraceae bacterium
AAAATCATAAAAATGTGTAATTCCGTTTCCTATCGAATTGCTTGTGAATGTTACTGTTGAAGGTTCGCAATGATTTGGTTGGTCAACTGTCCAAACAGCAACTGGCGGAGCGAATAGTTCAAACGTTTGCTGAATACTATCTCGACAACCAAAACTATTGATTGCTGTTAAATTAATATTGTAAATCCCATCCGAATTGTAGGTAACGGTCGGATTATTTGCCGTAAGGAAATTACCCGAATTATCCACTGTCCATTCGTAACCTGTCGCACCTTGCGACAAATTAGTAAACTGTACATCAGTCGGGATTGCACACGAATCTAATATTGCGAAAGCAAAATCACTATTTGGAATTGGATAAACCACAATGTCGTTTGAAACCGTATCACTGACACAAGTATTCGCATCAACGACAACGTATTTTACAGTATAAACACCCGAATCCAAATAAGTATGCGTTGGTGACGGATTCGCTGAACCGTTGGTATCACCAAAGTTGTAGCTATAACCTGTAAGATTTCCAATCGAAGTATCCGTAAATTGTACGGCTAAATCTTCACAACCTGTTGTATCGGAAGCGGAGAAAATCGCTATTGGTTTTGGTAAAATGGTAATCGTTTGAGTGATGAATCCTGGACATTGTGAGGTATTATTGAATACTTGCAAAGTCACTTGATACGTTCCTGCTGTGGTATAAGTGTGCGTTGCGATAGAATCCGTTGAAGTATTTCCGTCGCCAAAATCCCAAAGTTGACCTGTTGTATTCGCAGTTGTATTAGTGAATGTCAATGGTGCATCTTCGCAAATATTATTTTGACTTGTGAAACTTGCCGTTGGAGATGATAAAACCGTAATCCATGTAAACGTACTATCGTAACCGCAACCATTCGTGACATACTGCACGACTTTGAACGTTCCTGCTTGTTGGAATGTATGGCTTGTTGTACCAATTGTATCCGAAGAAGAACCATCGCCAAAGTTCCAAATTACGGTTGTTCCTTGTGTGGAATAATTGGTAAAATTCACCGTAAATGGTTGACAACCGATACTTGTATCTGCATTAAAAAATGATTCAACAGTTACAGGATGAACTGTAAGCGAAGTCGTTGCGGTGTCTAATCCACATTCGTTTTCTGCGATTAAAGTAATCGTATAAACGGTTGGCGTAGTATCCGTATAAAATGTGTGGCTGTGCGTTGCTGACGTGGTAAGAGTGTCTAAATTTCCATCGCCATAATTCCAATAATAATCGTCTGGATTTCCCAAACTATTATTGACAAAATCAATATTTAAAGGTGTACAACCTGAATTAACATCTGGTGCAAATATGATTTGTGGTTTTGGATAAACCAAAATTGAATCCTCAAAAATATCTGCTCCACAAAGATTTGAAGTCGTTAAAGTAATATAATAAGTCGTATCTTGTGTACCATCTTCATAAATCGTTGTTGGCGGATTTAAGGTGGTAATTAATGGTGAACTATTGCCCAAATTCCAACTGTACGACATTGAATCGCCAACGCTTGTATTAGTGAAATTGACTGGTAAAGGTGTGCAACCTTGTGCCGTATCTTTAACAAACGAAGCAGTCGGAATTTCGGTAACGAATACATTTAAAAACGTTGAATCTTTACAACCATGAACCGATTCCGCAATTAATTTTATCGTGTAATTTCCTGTTGTTGTATAAGTATGTGTTGGGTTTTGAGTAGCGTAAGTTGTGCCGTCGCCAAAGTCCCAAAGCCATTGTGTTGTGTTCGTTGATAAGTCTGCAATCGTGTAAGGAACATTGATACACAAAATCGTATCGAATGTAAAATCTGGTTGTGCTAATGGATGAATCGTCACATTTTTCACTCGTGACGTATCACAACCTGTAATTGGATCGGTATAAAAATACGTTATCGGATATGTTCCTGCAGTAACAGAATTAGGACTGAAAATGCCTGAATTATTTGTAATTCCTGTACCTGACCAAATTCCGCCTGTTGGCGAAAATCCTGTAATGGCAAAGTCCGCATCTGTATCACAAGCGTTTTGATTTGCACCTGCATCAACAAACGCCAAATCTCGAACATAAACGCCTGTTGTATCAGACACTAAACACGTTCCTGTTCCAAAAGTATAAGTCACCGTATGCCAACCGCTTGTCGCAATCATTGGGTCGAATGTTCCTAAATCCGCATCAATAATCGCCATACTTCCCGACCAAAATCCGCCAGTTGGAAAATCAGCAGTTAACGTATGAATGCCTTCATCTATACAAATCGTGTCTGCAATTCCTGCTTCAATCGGCTCGGCAGGAATCACTGTAATCACTATCGAATCACAACGTTTACACGTATTAATATCGTCATAACAATAATAAACCGTAAAATTACCAACGCCATTTGGTGTAAACGTTCCGTCACTTGCCATGTTTTGTCCTGACCAAACACCATCATTTGGATTCCCAGAGTTTTGGTAGCCAATGTATTGTGACGGAATCGGTTGATTACACAACGTATCGAAACCAACTAACGAATCTATGATTGGCAAATCAACTACGTCAATTACTCGTGTGTTGCTATCAATACAGCCGACAAAATCGGTGTAAGTATAAGTCAGTGTATGTTGTCCGATTCCTGCCGTATCGGATTCAAATATTCCTAAATTTTCATTGGTAATACCGTTTCCTGTCCAAATCCCTGTTCCCAACAAATCTGTTATTGGCGAGAAGCCAAACATCGTAAATGCTGGTGTTTCGATACAAACTAAGGTGTCTATTCCACCATCGACAATTGGCAATGGTCGAACGGTTCTGATTCGAGTATCAACGACCTCACAGCCGCCATTTCCATTATCAAAAGTATAAGTCAAGGTGTAAATGCCTGCTGGTGTGTTGTTATTATCATTATTAAAAGTATTGTTATTAATAATGCCAGTTCCTGACCAAGTTCCGCCTGCTGGATAACCAACTAAAACTTCCGCACCTGTGTTGATACAAACGGTGTCGTTTGCACCTGCGTTGATAGAATCGGATTCAATGACAGCGATTTCCATCGTATCGGTAACGCTACAACCAAAATTATCCGTAAATGTAAACAATAAAGTGTCGGTATTATTTGCTCCAATTAGTGATGGATTTACGGAAAGGTCAGAGTTTGCAATAATTGCATTTGAACCTGTCCAAACGCCAGTTCCACCTAAAATTGGTGTTCCTTGCGGTAATATAATTGTCGTATTCACATCACAAAGTATCGTATCATTTTGTGCATTTGGAGTTGGTAAAGGGTTAATTGTAATGGTTTTCGCATCAAAGTTTTCACAACCAAAAAAGTCTTTATACGTGTAGCCTAAGGCAATACTGCCTATTTGTGTTGGTGTATAAACTCCTGCTGAATCTACAAATAATCCTGACCATCTTCCACCTGTTGGCGTAAATCCTGTTAGCTGAAAAGGAGATTCGTTTAAACATCTATCTTCATCACTTCCTGCGTCAACAATTGGCAATGCTCGGACGGTTCGTTCTCTTGTTGCAGTTACCACACAGCCGCCATTTCCATTATCAAAAGTATAAGTCAAGGTGTAAATTCCTGCTGGTGTATTGTTGTTATCATTATTAAAAATACTATCGACAATAATTCCCGTTCCTGACCAAATTCCGCCTGTTGGATAACCAACTAAAACCTCTGCACCTGTATTGATACAAACTGTATCTTTCGCTCCTGCGTTGATAGAATCGGATTCAATGACAGCGATTTCCATCGAATCTGTAACGCTACAACCAAAATTATCGGTAAATGTAAACAGTAAAGTATCGGTATTATTTGCTCCAATTAAGGATGGATTGACCGAAAGATTTGTATTTGCAATAATTGCATTTGAACCTGTCCAAACGCCTGTTCCTATTACGTTTGCCGTTCCTTGTGGCAACTGAATTGTAGTGTTTGAAGCACAAAGTGTCGTATCATCTTGTGCATTTGGTATTGGCAAATCATTGATAACGATTGTTTTATAATCTTCACTAATACAGCCGTTTATTGGTTCTGCATAAGTGTATTTTAATACAAATGAATTAACTGTAGTTGGTGTAAATATTCCTGCTGCATTTACATCTGTTCCTGACCAAATACCACCAGTTGGTGTAAATCCTGTAAGTTGAAATGCTGGCTCGTTTAGACAAGCGGTTTGGTCACTTCCTGCATTAATTACGGTTGTATCAACAACTAAACGATATTTATCAACGCTAATTTCGCACGTTCCATTTCCGTAAGTGAAGGTTAACGTATCTATACCTGCACCTGCTTGAGTTGGATTATACATTCCTGTTGAAGCATTTGTAATTCCTGTTCCCGACCAAGTTCCACCAGTTGTTGGATAAAAATCCGTTAACAAAGCTGGACTTTCTGTGATACAAATGGTATCATTAAATCCTGCGGAAACAGAATCTGAGGCTTCGACTCGAATGTGCATATTGTCACTATTTTCGCAGCCGTTCCCATCAATAAAAGTATAAGTTGCGGTATAATCGCCAATTCCACCTGCATTTGTTGGGTTAAATTGGTCGGGTGCTGTGATGCCTAAACCTGACCAAGTTCCACCTGTTGGCGAAACATCTGGGGTGTTCATTGGTAAGGCAATATTATAATTCACTAAACAATACGGAATCGTATCTTTAACCGTAACCGTTGGTAATGAATTTACGGTAATGGTAACATTATCATTATTTGAACATGCTAAAGTATTGCCATAAAAAACTTGTGATTCGACGTAGGTATAAGTTACGGTTTGTGTACCATTTGAAACATCAAAAATACCATTGGCAGCATCTGTGATTCCTGTTCCTGTCCAAGTTCCGCCAAATGGATTTTCTGATAAATCAATCAAGGTCGTGTCTTCACAAGCTGCAAAATCATTACTTAATGTCAATTGTGGTAAGTCTTCTACTCGGATTTCTAAAGTATCTGAACTTTCGCAAGTTGTATTACTTTCGATGGTGTAAATAAATTCGTAAACGCCACTTTGATTTGGTGTAAATGGATTGAAAAATGGTTGACCATCTTTTATCCAAATTCCATTTGGTTCAGAAGCCGTTAGTGTCAAATTTGATGTATTAATACAAACTGCGGTATCGTTTTGTAAAATTGGTTTTACTAAATCGTTGACGGTGATTTCAATTGTATCTGTGTTTTCGCAATTATCATTATTGACGAAAGTATAATACACTTCATAGATTCCTGAAACGCCATTTGAATTAAAAATTCCTTGGCTGTTATTTTGCATTCCGTTTCCTGACCAAGTTCCTGTTCCGTTTGTTGTTGGTGAAAAACCTGTTAATGGAATATCGGTTGTGATATTACAAAAAGTTTGGTCTGTTCCTGCGTTTGCGGTTGTTACATCGTTTACCGTTACAATTAAATCATCATCATTTGTACAATTATTTATATCCGTAACAGAATAATTTAAGGTTGTTGAATTGGTTGGAACATTCATTGGGAGAAAGTTGGCTGTTCCTGCTTCAATTCCTATTCCTGTCCAAGTTCCCGTGTTATTATTAAGTATAACGGTTGTATCATAACGACAAATCGTAAAATCATTTTGAAGCGTGATAACTGGTAAAGGATGAACTGTAATTGTCATCATATCTTGGCTGATACAACTTCCTGCACCGATGGAATAGGTTAGTTGAAATGTTCCGTCGGTTGTTGGATTGAATTCGGTAATTATTGCATTTGAGGCATCTCGCCAAACGCCGTTAGGATTATTTCCACCTAAAATTAAGGGATCACTTCCTTGACAAACTGCTGTATCATTTCCTGCAATTGCATTATCTGGTAAAATAACATCAACTTCCATCGTATCTGAATTGGTACAACCTGTAATTGTATCGGTATAAGTATAAATTAATTGAATATTACTTGCGGTATCGTTTGGTGTAAAAGTACCATTTGGATTAATTGTATTTGGTAATATATTACTAATGGCTGACCACGTTCCATCATTTGAACTTCCTGTGTTTTGTGTTCCTGTTAATTGAACAGGAATCGCTGGTGTTTGATAACAAACAACAGTGTTTTGTCCTGCATTGACAATCGGTAATGCAATAGTATCAATAAAAATACTCGTTGTATTTTTACAACCATTATCATCAATACCAATGACCTCATAAGTTGAATCTTGTGTTGGACTTAATGATAATGGGTTTGTGGTTAAGTTACCACCTTGTAACTGCCAAGTATAAGTTGTTGCACCTGATGCAGTTAACATTATTGGTGTGTTTACACATGGGTTTTGATTGGTTGCTATAATATTAATAATTGGCAATGTATCAATTTCAATCAAAGTAGAATCTGTATTTATACAGTTGGTTAGACCATTACTAACCGTAATATAATACCAATCGGCAAAAGGAGTATAAGATGTAAATGCGAAAGTATCAGATATTGCTCCATCAGGATGTTGCCATTGATAAGATAAAGCGGCATTATTAACGACACTTAATGTTAAAGAATCACCATCACATATTGGAGATGTAGAACTAATGGCAGGTACTTGCGGAAGTGGTTTGATTATAACATTCTTATTAACCGTTGTACTTCCTCCCGAAGTTTCAACCGTTAACGAAATGGTTTGTGTAATATTACCATTTGTATTATTGGTAAAACTAACCGCAGGTGGTGTTAAAGTATTTGCTATATTTGGTGTTCCTCCAGAAAAATTCCAAGAATAAGAAATAATATCGCCATAGCAAGTATCAACGACGGCACTTGCGTTAATAGAATCACCTGAACAAATCGCAGATAAATCATTAATACTGACAATTGGTTTTCTTGTAATCTCAATAGTATCTTTATAAGGTGCAGAACTACCACAAGCATTAGTGGCAATTAAAGTAATTTCGTAAAATCCTGCATTATGAAATACAAATGATGGTTCAACATCATTTGTAGAATCTGTGGAACTAAAGTTCCAACTATTACTTTCAAAGTTACAATTAGAACTCGTGTCTAAAACACTGACACTCCAATTATATATTGCTCCATAACTATTTTCAGCAGGTATTGTATTGGAGGTATTTGTTGTTGTCAAAATTGAAGAATCACCACTTATAATAATATTGGTATGAAATGAAGGTATAAAACTGGCGACTGGAGGTGCTACAATATGAATAGTTTTTGTGATGGAATCAGCACCACAACCATTGGTTGAAGATGAATTATCAATAACCATTTTAACATCAAATGCTCCTATTGAATCAAATTGTATTGTTACCGATGAATTATTATTATTATTAAAAGAAACTCCAGTCATAGGTGTTACAGACCAAATATAATTACCATCATTATAATAACAAGTTCCTGAAGAAGTAATTGTAACATCACCAGATGTTGTAGCATTAAACGTAAATGAATTTCCTATACAAAGAGATTCAACAGAGGTGAAATCAGCAGTTGGAATAGACCCCAATTGAATAGGATCAATAGTAATATTTTTTACACCACATCCGTTTTCTGCTTTTAATTTTATACTATAAGAATCATTTGTATTATTTGTATTATGTCCACAAGAAGATGATGTGAAAGTATGATAGTATTCTGGAAGCACAGGATGAACCATAACATCATCAGGAGAACCGTCATCGAATATCATTGTATATGTTGTTCCTGGAGCATTATTATTAGTTTTTGAAGTATCAATATCAAAAAGTAAAGTTGTTGGAGAACATAAACCTATTGTCCCTGAAACACTCGCAAACCCTAAAGAAGGATTTGTACCATTAAATAATTGATAAGTATCCGTGGAAGTACATCCATTACCATCTGAAACTGTTAACACTAATGGAAGATAACCTAAAGTATTGTAAGTATGTGAAGTTCCACTAGGTAATGTTGGGTTATTATAATTCGTACTCCCATCACCCCAATCTATTATATAATTTGTATTTGTTGCACTGGTTGAAGATGTATTATTTAAATTAAAAGTATATGTAGGATTAGAAATCGTACTACCACAACTTTTAAATTTTTCTTGATTTTGTTGGTCATCAATAGAAGCATGGGGTCGCATTTTTGTCGTAAAAACTTGCTGTATCGAGTCCATACAACCAAAATTGCTGGTAGCTACCAATCGAATATCAAAAGTAACCGTTCCATTTCCAACAATATCATAATTCTTATTTGCATTGGTAGTAGTAGAAAATTGAGTTCCGTCTTCTTTCCAAACATAACTAATGTTATTTCCTGATGTAGTATTGGTAAATATACCATTTACAGGAGAACACATGTTATCATTACTGATAGTAAAAGTAGGGTTTGGTTTATTTTTTATAAGAACTATTATCATTGTACTATCTGTACAGATACCTAAACTATCTGCAACAAGTTTAACTTCTATCGAACCTGACGTATTAAAAACCTTAGTTTTAGTTGAAGCTGTTCCATCTTGAACATTATCAAAATACCATTGATAAGTATAACCGCTATTAGGATTATTGATACTAAATGTGATACTTTCATTTTTACAAATAGTGCTTGCATTGCCTGTAAAAGTAGGTGTATAATTACATTGTGCTTGAATCGTATTCACATTCACAAAAAGCAAAAAAGCACCAATTAAAAAAATTAGTTTAAAAGATTTCATTATTTATTTGAGTTTGGATTTTTTTGAAAAAGGTTTTGTCGTAAAAGCTGGTTATTGGATAAACTTGTTACAATTCAGCAGATTTTGTGCTCCAGTTGGACAAAAAATTGCTGCACCTGGCAGATTCACTCGAATGGAAACTTCGTGACTTGTGCCAAGATTCAATCCTCGATTCGGAATATCCAAACTATAACCGATGGAATAAGTAGTCGGTGAATTATTAAACTCAATACCATTGATACCGACATTAATAATAAAAGAGTTCGCATCTTGTAGGCTCGGATACCATGTGTTTTCATAAAAGAATCCGCCATAAACACCGGTAGAACTTTGCTTGGTCACATTGCCCATCAAGTAAGTTCCCCAAATGAAATTTTCTAATGTACCTTGTTTATTAAATAAAAAATGTGGCGAGAGATTAAAATGTGCTTTGCCAATATGAAAAGGAAAATCAAATGCAGCGTAACTTGTATATTTTGTTGGTCGAAGAACGCCTAAGTCTTGCAGCGATTCATCAGGATTTGTGGCTCGTAAGTGATTGATACTAAAACTAAAAGTAATATTAGATAGCAAAAATCCAGTCTGATTATAAACACCTACGAAACCAATATCGCTATCAACATAATCTGTATTCCCTAACATGGCGTTTGTAATCGGTGCTGTACCAACGATTCCACGGATATTATCCAATTGACTTGAAAAAATCGCATTGTCCGTATTAACAGCAACTTGTACATATTTGAGTGCCAAACCTACGGAAAATGCTAATTCTTTATCATTATCGAACTTTAAACCTTTAAAATACTCTTTGAAGACTTTATCAAAAATGTAAGCTCCTGAAAGAGCAAAAGTATTTCGCTGAATCGGTACAACACCTTCTTGTTCGTTCATAAACATCAGACCGAAACCTAAGTTATTGCAAGGACTTTGTGTATCCATCGAAGCACTGGTCACTCGATACTCACCCGGTACTCGAACTAAGTGATGATGATTATTGAAGTTAAATGATGTCCCGCCATTATGACCAGCAAAAGCAGGATTAAGGTATAATTTATTAAAATTAAACTGTGAAAAAGTAGGATCTTGTGCAGTAATTGTTTTTGCTAAAAGGAGCAAAAACAAAAAAGGTAATAAAGTTTTCATGTCAGGTGGTTTTGTACTTTTATGATAAAATACAAGTTGTTACTTTTTTGTTAAAAAGTCAAAAAAAGAGCAATTAATTTTAACATTATATTATATAATGTTTGTTTTAATTTTTTATATTGAAATGAAACGAATTATTTAAAGTGTTGATTACTAATGTATTATAGTGACTTAATTGTAGAAAAATAATTTTATAGGCTATTGGTATTACAAACTTTTTCTATTTTAAGAATTGTAGTCGTTATATTTGAAAGTTATAATATTTAGATTGGAAATAAGTTGTTTTTTACAAAGAAAAAATTATACATTATGTTTTTTAATAATAACAAGATTGCATAGTATTAATTTACAAAATTAAAATGTATTAAAATAAATGCTTTTCAATCTTTTAAATTTAAGAATATAGCAAATTAATAGGTTAGAAATCTATTTATGTGGAATAACCTCACGATATAAAACAAGGATGCTTTTTTAAATTAATTAACAAAGTAGCGTTACAATTAGGCAAAAAAAAAGGACGATGAATCATCGTCCCCTAAAATTTATGAAAAACCTTTCTATCATTATGAAAAACTACATCTTGTTATAATAATAACGTGTCGTAATAAGAAAAGGTTACTTGTTTTGGGAAATCATAATCTTAATTATTTGTTAAAACAACTAAGTCTTGTGAATTTCTTCTTTTACAAACGACACATTGGATTTTAACCTATCAAAAAAGTTAGTTCTTAACTTTCCATTACGTTTTCCAGATACGTTGATAGATTGATTCGTCAAGCGATGTAACCAAACTTGTGTTTGAGTATGAAAAACGTTATTATCTGTTGCCAAATAGTTTAAGGTATTTTGACTCACAAAAACCATTTTTTTGCGTTCGGAAGTTATTAAAATAGTGTTGTTACTAACAGAAACATCATTGTACAATAATTGAAAGTTCTGATTTTTTGGTGGATTTTTTTGTGGATGAAATTTTTTGCCAATACTTGCTTGTCGCTCTGTATGTTCTAATAATCCTATGATAGAATCACACACTTTCAAGGCATCTTCTTTAGTTTGAAATAAGTCGTGAGACCAACAATAATAAACCTCTTTTAAAACAGCATCAACTATCTCCGAACTCCAAATTTCGGTAGAATTAATTTTTAAATATTGTTTCCACGAACGTTCGCCCAGTTCTTGTGTATCAGATTGTTGATTTGAAATATAGAATTTTGCTTTTTTAAACTCTGGTAAATCGTAGACGGTTCTTCCCCAAAAAAATAACTTAAATGCTGCTAAAATAGGAAATTGAAACAACGTAAATAACGGAAATTCACTTGCTGCATAGACCATTTTACGAGTACCAAACATATCTAAACTCCGAAACTCCTCTAATATTCCAATAAAAAAATCATCTAAATCTTTGATATTATAATCAAATGCTCGAAAAGTAAATGGAATAACAGAAGGCGTTTCTCGTTCCAAATTATCTAATGATAAACCATAACGAACAGCTAATTTGTATGCCGCATCAAGTGATAAGTTGGATTGATTCCGCATCAATGCATAAGCCTCATTGACTGTAATGCCTAAAATTCCTGCAATTTCAAACTCGGCAGGATGATGTGTTGGAACTTTTTTCCGTATTTTATCGAATAGTTTATTTTGAATTTTCATAAATTGCTTTGTTTTCGCAAATGTCGCTGATGCACGCAAATTTCATGAATAAACCTACTGATTTTTTAAAATCTGTGAGGTTTGATAAAACAACAATAGATTAGCAAAATCTGTGAAATCTGTATTATCACTGGGCGAAAATTACTTTTGATATAATCGAATACCGCCACCATAAACCCAGCCGACTTTTCCATCGGTTGTTTTTACTTTTAACCAACGTTCATTGTATTCAATATTATCCATTTTGATTTTTTGTTTGAATGAAGAGGTTTCTCCTTCAAAACTCACCTGCGTATTTAATGGTAAACTCACCACAATAGCACTTGTTAGATAAGGTTCTACACGAACCTTTAAACCATCTGCCCAAACAAATAAAGCTGTTGGTCGCTGAACATATTGTGTCCGAACGATAGTGTCTCTACGAACATTTGAATTTGTGACTTGTGTATTTTGAGGTTGTGTGTTGTTATTGTCGGCTTGAGGTTGTGCTGGATTAGGTTGAACATTATCAATTCGTTGCATTTTGTCAGAATTAGCAGCCGTTGCACATTGCCGAAGCATCCAAAAGCCAAAAAAGCCAATCAACGCCAACATTAAAATACGTTCTATTTGCTTAACATTGAGATTTTTAAACATTTTTTAGTGATTAGTATATTATAAAATGTGAATAATAACTTCGATAAAGATTCCATAAAGAATAGATTATGCACACTTTATGTATAAAAAATTTCTTACCAATTATTAAAATAATTAGATATAGAATATTGTAATATACAAAGTTATGGGAAAATAGATTGCAAAACCAAGGATTGAGGTTTTTGAAATGATTAGAACATTGTTATTTTTACTTTTCAAATATATTTTTCAGTATTTAGCCAAATTTAAAGATAAACTATGTCCGATGATTTAATATACCGAATTGCCATTTCAAAAATCCCGAAAGTTGGTGCAGTAACTGCTCGAACGCTTATAGGTTATTGTGGAAGTGTAGAGCATGTGTTTAAAGCCAAGAAAAAAGATTTACTCAAGATTCCTAATATTGGTGAAACGATTGCCCAAAATATCTTGAATCAAGATGTATTGCGACAAGCAGAAGCAGAAATTAAATTTATTGAAAAATATAAAATTCAACCGATATTTTATTTGGATAAAAATTATCCTGCTCGACTTAAACATTACAATGATGCTCCATTGATGTTGTTTTACAAAGGTAATGCAGATTTGAATCAAGCTCGAATTGTAGGAATCGTCGGAACACGAAAACCAACCGAACGAGGAAAGGCAATTTGTGCAGAAATAGTAGAAGATTTAAAACCATATAATGTTTTAATCATTAGCGGTTTGGCATACGGGATTGATATTACAGCACACAAAAAATCAGTAGACTTAGGTATAGAAACAGTTGGTACATTGGGACATGGTTTGGATAGAATTTATCCGTCGGCTCACAAAAAAACGGCTGAAAAAATGGTTCAATGTGGTGGTTTACTAACGGAGTTCACCAGCGGAACACAACCACACCATGCTAATTTTCCTGCTCGAAATAGAATTATTGCTGGTTTATCGGATGTTTTAGTTGTGGTAGAAACGGCTCGTTCTGGCGGCTCGATGATTACAGCAAAAATGGCAAATGATTACAATAAAGACGTTTTTGCAATACCAGGACGAGTGAACGATTCGAAATCTGAAGGTTGTAATTTATTAATAAAATCGCATCGAGCGAATTTGATGGAAAGTGTAGAAGACATTAAATATATCATGCGTTGGGAAACGGAAGAACCGAAATCTAAACAGCGTTCTCTTTTTGTTGAGCTATCAGAAGTAGAACGGAAAATAGTTGAAGCATTACGAGGAAAAGAAAGTATTCCGATTGATGATTTGGTTTTTCAATTAAAATTATCTCCCAGTATTTTGTCGATGAACTTATTGAATTTAGAGTTTCAAGGTGTAATCAAAACATTGCCAGGAAAAAGATATATGTTGATTTAGCTTTTAATAATTTGAAAAAACAAAAGCGGTGTTACTCATTTGAGTAACACCGCTTTATATTTTGGACTCTTCTATATAATAGAAATTACTTAGCTACTGTGATTGTTTTAGTAGTAGTTCCTTCTTCGCTACGGATAGTTACGAAGTAAGTTCCTGCTGCTAAATCAGCTGTATTTACATTAATTAAATGCTCACCTGCTGCGAATGTTTCATTACTGATTGTACGGATTGTTTGACCAATTCCATTTACTAAAGTAATGTTCATATCACTTGCTTCGTTGATTTCAAAGCTAACATTGAAATCATTAACTGCAGGATTAGGATAAACATTTAAAGATGTTTCTAATTTTTCATCTTCTGTTGATACTAAGAAGCTTGAAGTTTTAATATCATCAATGTATAAACAGTTACCATAAGCAGAAATACCTTCAACTTTAAGGATAACATTACTTTGACCATTGAACATAGTCATTGGAACGGTTACATCTTCCCACTCATTTGCTTGTGGATAGAAACGACCAGTACTAACAGCAGCACCAACTGTCGTTAACTCACTACCTTTCTCGTTAAATAATTCTACCCAAGTATTACCACAATCATTAGATGCAGAGATAACTAATTGATCATCTTCATTATTGAATTGTGCGTAAGCATAAGTGAACGATAACATACTATTGTAAGTACCTGTGAAGTCAATTTCTTCGAAAATTAAACTTGAACTCGCTCCAGGTGCTATTCCGTAATAATCCCAACGGAAACAACCATTTGAATTACCATTTCCACCTAAGTTCCATGTTACACCTGTAGAAATACCATTATCAACATAAAATGCACGAATGTTATTAGGATTATCATCAATAGCTCCTGCAGGTGATGGTGCACCAAGAGCCAAATTATTGAATTGTACATCTAAATCTGAACCATTATCAAAAGTTGGATCTAATACAAGGAAGTTATTAATCTCTACAGTGTTATTATTTGAGAATAAATCATGAAATCCAGCATCTTGAATATCAACACTATAAGTCACATTGTCACCATAAAGAACACTTGCAGCAGGGAAGTTAATTGTCTGATTAGCATTAGCGTTTAAAGCTATTGTTTGTGTTCCACTTGGCACATTGTTAACAGTATAAGTTACCTCAACACTATTTAAGTTCTCTGAAGAGTTATTCGTAACAGTTACTGAAGGAGTATAAGCATTATCACATAAATCTGCACTACCTGCAAAAGATGATGTTGCTACTAAATCTGCTGTTTGAATGCTACTTGGAACAATAAGATCACCGCTAATACCTGCTTGTAAAATTTCTTTTGTATTATTATCTTGAATAAATACAATAGCTGCTAATTCTCCAATACTATAGACATTTGATATATTCCAAACTTCTGTTGTAGTATAAGAAGTACCATTTTGCCAAGTTGCTTGTAATGGTGTACCTGTTGCTGAAGGTAACATTTTTTTCATTACATTATAAAACTCTGTCTCACCATTAGAGCCAGGTGCTGATGAAAAGATAATTTCTTTTTCAACAATTGCAACATGTGCTACTAAGTTAGGATTTGCTACTATGTTCGATGCTGTAACTAAACCGAAAGCAGTTACTGATGATAAATCACTTGATAATGTAAGTGTAACTGTAATATCAAAATCAGACATTATTGCTGCGCGAGCATCCATATCTGGAGAATTTCCTCCGTCGAATAAATTACCAGGAAGGTGGTAGTTAGGCTGACTTGGATCTGTATTAACATAACCATCAATAAAAGCATTTGGAACACCAGTTACACCATAGTAACTAACACGACTTGCAACATCTGTCGGGTTATGAGTGTTCATAGGATCTGTACCTGGCCAAGAAGTTTGGTACTTGATAGCCGTTGCTTTTACAGTGGTGTTGTCAATGTTGTCAAAGTATTGTTTTACTAAAGGATTTTGTGATGCACAAGGCCCACAAGATGCTTGTGTAAAGTGCTCTAATAAAACCGTTCTTTGAGTTTGAGCGAATACACCTGTTGCCATCGCTACTAATAAAGTAAGTAATAGTGTTTTTTTCATAATTTATATTCTAATTAAAGATAAGTAAATAACATCTTAAAACAACTGATTCAATTGTTTTAATAAATGCTGTGAAATTTATTTAAAAATAAAATAATTATCGAATTTAGGACTTTTTATTCACTATCAACAAATTTATTTGTTGGAATAACATATTTTTTTACATAAGATATGTATTGTGAATCATAAAAAAGGACAAAATAAAATTTGGAGAGGAAAATGTCCTTTGAACTATTTTTATAGTAATAAGTATGACGTAAAGTTAATAAATTATGCGGCAATCACAAGAACATTTTTTGTTTTAATTCTTTCTTCAAAATGGATGTAAGCCAGCCGACATAACTTGAATTTATGACTTTCAAAGGTTGCATTAGATTTTTCTCTTCTAAAGAGAAGAGTGCTTAGAAGATTCAACTATTGATTTGTTCTTATCATTGTGATATAATAAATTATGTTTTATGTCAAAATCAGTAAGGTTTTTTTATTTTGTCATGGTTTTTGTTTTAAAATAAATTACCTTGCAATCGGTTACGCTTTTATTAAACTTACATTAACTATTAAATTCGCAACCTTATTGCATTTTGGTCGTTATAAATTTACATTATTACAAAACAATATAAAACACAAACAACTATGAGACAACTCTTACAAACACTTCTATTTTCCTTTGTACTGATTATCGCTGTTAGCGTGTCAGCTACAGCAAATAATGGAGGCGATAATGATGATGATGTTACGACACATCAAACGAATAATGATATTCGAGTATATCCAAATCCTGCTATTGATTATATTATGGTAACAGAAAACGATAATGTTGATAAAGTTTGGATTTATAATATTTTAGGAAAAAGAGTAAAAGCCTACAAAGTAGAAACTGCTGAAACTAAATATGACATTCGTGATTTACCAAGAGGAATGTATATTGTGCGTTTAATTAATCATAATGGTGATTTAGTAATGACAAGAAGAGTTAATAAAATAAATCCTTAACAAATATGGAATTATCTACAAATTAAAAGCCTCTTTCAATTATTTGAAAGAGGCTTTTGTGATTTTAGACTATTTGATTACACCTAAACGTTTAAGACTGGCGAAATCCAGTTGACCAATAGGTAGATTATTTGCTGCTTGATATTGAACCAAAGCATCTTTTGTTTTTCTTCCCAAAACACCGTCAACTGTTCCTATATCATATCCTAAACCTTGTAAAGCGTTTTGAAGTGAAGGAACATAGTCAGGATAATCTTTAGGGCAAACAACTTCACGAGGTTCGATATTTCCACCTTCGGATACTAATCTTAATTTAGTGACTTCCCGATATTCAGCGGGAACATTAATTTCTTCAAATCGTGCATTCTTTCGTTTTACATAACGAGTCACTTCTTTATATTCAGGCAACATATTCACTTCTTTCACACTACCTTCTTCTACCAAAATCTTTTTTTCAATTGTAATAAATCTACCTTCATTTTGAATAATATCTTTGCTGTTTTTTTGAATGGAAGACGGTATATCTTTTTCAATATCAATATAAGTAGCAGGAATTGTGACTACTTCCCAAGTCAAGCAATTCTCAGGGTTTGTTGACTTACAGTTACGTTTGCGTTTTGTTTTTGTCCAAGCTTTAAGTTCAGGTGCTGTTTCAATTTTTTCTGTTCTTTTTGAAGCGATAGTCATATTCGATTTATTGACGATTGCCTCGGCATCTTTTAGTGAGATACGTACTTTTTCTATTCTAAAAACAGGTTCAATGACTTCGTATCGAGTATAACCTGGACTCAATAGTATTTTTTCTTCAATCGTATCATACACTGCTGGCATATATCTTAAATAAGCATAGGCTTCACGTACGACTACTTGTTCTTGAATTGTATCATACGTAGATGGCATTAATACATTTCCGTAGCAGTTGTTCGTGTTTTCTCCATAAGGTTTAAACATCTCTCTCTCAATCTCTTGTGCATGGAGATTAAAACATATTATCATGGTTAATGATAATAAAGTAGCTTTTAACATTTTCATTAATTACGTATTTTTTATCCTAATAATATAGTAATCACTAATTGACGAAATCACTTTTATAAATTGTGGCTTTTATCATTATATTTTGGCTTGTCAATTAGATGTCATAAAGGTACTAATCCAATAGGTCATTTTCTTAAATCAGTGAAAAGTTATTTTGAAGGATGTGAAAAAATTAAAAACCCACTCTATAAATCAGTATTATACCAAAAATGATTAAAACGCTTCCAACAATTTTTCTAAACATAATAATATGTTTAGGTGTCAAATATTTACTTACTTGTTTCGCCAATACAACTTTTAGTAAATCGGTTAATATAATAACACTCAAAATCGCACCAAAAAATACAACTGCTTGTTGATTGTTTGCATTATTTGTAATGATTTCGGTACTCATTGCCAACCAAAAAAAAACAGAGAAAGGATTAATCGTATTGATTAAGAAGCCTTTTATAAAATGAGCGAAATAGCCATTTTCTTTTACTTTCTGATTTTTATCAACTGGTTTGTTATTTAGCAAAGTACCAATTCCGAAAGCGATTAAGACAACACTTCCTACCGAACCCAAAAAGAATTTGAAATTAGGTAAAGTAGAAATTTCACTAATCGAAGATAAACCAAAAAAAACGGTAGCAATAAATAAAAAATCACTTATCCAAACACCTAATCCGACACTTAGTGCTATTTTTATACCTCGTTCTAATGATGCTTGTAGTAGCGTAAAAACAATTGGACCAACTAAGAAACTTAATACAACTCCGTAGGATAAACCTTTTAATAAAAATTCTAACATTTTGATAATGAATTAGGATATAAAGGTACGATAAAAACATTCATTCATTTCTAATTGTAAGACAATTCATCAATGTTTAAAGTTATTTAGTTGAAAATTATTTAAAATAACGGATTTATGTCATAATCATCTGTATGATTATAAAAATAAGAAGTATTTCGTGCTTTTTTTTATAAAATTTATTTAACTTTATTTGCTGTTGAAATAGCTTGTATTTATTGATATTACTACATTGTATAATATTTTATCAATCATAAATTCCTTTTATCAATCAAATGAAATCACTAAAATATATTGCCTTAATTATTGTTGTTATTTTGAGTATTGGACTATTTAGCTCACATCAATTGTCAGAAGAAATATCACAAGATGCACCTCAAACAATCGAAGCCGTGAAAGTACCTACTTACATGGAATTTGCTGGTGAATCTGTCCCTTTAGAAAATTTTGATGTGAATGAACGATTAGATTTTCAATTGCAATTGAATACTTTTCGCCCTCATTTTATGATTCGTAATATTAAATTGGCCAATCGTTATTTTCCAACGATTGAGAAAATACTGGTAGAAGAAGGTGTTCCCGATGATTTTAAATATTTGGCGGTCATTGAAAGCGGATTGACCAATGCTGTTTCTCCGGCAGGAGCAAGAGGTGTTTGGCAAATAATGCCTGCTACCGGAAGAGAAAATGGTTTAGAGGTTAATAAAAATGTTGATGAACGCTATAACCTTGAAAAAGCAACAGTGGTAGCTTGTAAATATTTGTTAGAGGCAAAAGAACAATTGGGATCTTGGACATTAGCAGCTGGATCCTATAATGCAGGGAAAGCGGGTATTTCTAGACGGCTTAAGGAACAAGAGGTTTCAAGTTATTACGACTTATTATTGGGAGAAGAGACTGGGCGTTATTTGTTCAGAATTATAGCATTAAAAGAAATTTTGTCCAATCCAACCCATTATGGTTTTAATTTTAGAGATAAAGATTTATATAGTACGGTGCCCACTTTTAAAGTTGAGGTAGATACTGCGGTTAGAGATTTTTCACAATTTGCTCAAAAATTCAGTATTAATTATAAGATCCTTAAGTTACATAATCCTTGGTTACGTGAGCCTCACTTGAATAACGGTTCAAGGAAGTCGTACCAAATTGAAATTCCTGAAAAGGGCTACTATGATTTAGTTAGATAAACTATTAGCATTATAAGAAAAACGTTAGAAAACAAAAAAAGGTTTGAATTTCATTTCAAACCTTTTTTTGTTTTCTAGTTACTTACTTGGGTAAAGTCAACTATCCGCGTTTTTTCTGAGCTCTTAATGAGCCACCTGCTCCAAAATGTTGATTAGGTCCTGCTGATCGCTTCATATTCTCTTTCATCATTTTTATTTGGTCAGTCAACATGCCTTGTTTGTCAAGCTTTGTCGCTTCGGTTAGCAATTTTTGAGCTTCAAGTTTTCTGCGTTTTGAAAAAGCTATCCCGGCTAAATTTCATTTAGCCATAGCCAAATCATGATCCATTGATAGGCCTAAAGAAATGGCCTTTTTAAAATGTCTCTCAGCTTCATTCATATTGCTTTGAGATACCATAATACCATGTAAATAACTATAATAGCCTTGTTGCTTTTTTACAAGAGCGGCCTCTGGGTTTTTAATTTTATCTAGCCACTTTTTGGCGCCATCAAAATCTTGCTTTCTTAGCTTTAAGAATGCTAAAAGAATAAATTCATTTTTGAAATATAGAAAAACAAAAATGGAAGCTAATAAGATAAGCATGATTCCATTACCTATATAGCCTTCCGTAAA
>JBGCFH010000081.1:0-4360 GCA_045106825.1 Saprospiraceae bacterium
GTGGTTCATGGGATAACGACGCCAGTAGTTGCCGTGTGGCTTATCGCAGCAACGGCACACCAACGGATCGGGTTACTATATTGGTTTTCGACTTGTTTTCCCATAGGTAGGTACAGACATTCAGTAGTTATTGAGCTACCAGCACTCACAAAGGTAAATAAGCATCATTGAGACAGCGAAGGCGGAGCCGCTGTCGATTGATGGTTATTTATTTTTGTGAGTAAGTAAAAAGGGGGTTGTAAAACGGCGATAGCCGTCAAATTATTTTAAAATAAAACACATTATAAAAATGCAAATACGAATATTTACGATACCAATATTAGACAATGAAGCAACAGAAGCAAAGCTCAATCAATTTTTGAGAGGGAATAAGATATTGGAGGTAGAACAATCTTTAGTTGAAAAAAGAAATGAAACCTATTGGTGTTTTTGTGTACGGTATTTAGAACGTAATGCGACAAGCCCAAAAGATGGAAAAAAGCGAATTGATTATAGAGAGGTTTTGGATGAGGTTACTTTCCAACGTTTTTCTAAGTTAAGAGAGGTTCGTAAAAAGATAGCTGTAAAAGATGGTGTGCCTATTTATATGGTATTTACCAATGATGAGTTGGCTTCAATTGCTCAATTATCAAAAATTACAACTCAAACTATAAAAGAAATCAAAGGAATTGGAAAGAAAAAAGTTGAAAAATATGGACAATCAATAATAGATAGTTTGAACTCATGAAACAACGAGGATATGTTATAGAAGAAGTGGCAGATATGAACAATCTCTACTTAGCTTTTTGGAAAGCCAAAAGAGGTAAGAAAGGGAAAGTAGAGGTACAAGAATTTCAGAAAAATGTACGAGAAAATTTGAAATGTTTACAAAAAGAAATTTTATCAGCGAAAGTTCGAGTTGGTGAATATCATTTTTTTAAAATATATGACCCAAAAGAGCGACAGATTTGTGCAGCGATATTTCGAGAACGAGTTTTGCATCATGCTTTAATGAACATTTGCCATGAAGACTTTGAACGGTATCAAATATTTGATAGTTATGCGAGTAGAAAGGGAAAAGGGACTTATGCAGCACTTAATCGAGCGAAACACTTTACAAAAAAATATCAATGGTATTTGAAATTAGATATTAGAAAATTCTTTTTTAGTATTCCGCATCAAATTCTGAAAATGGAATTGAAGCGATTGTATCGAGATGAAAGGTTGTTAATTATTTTTGATAAAATTATTGATAGTATTGTTTTTGAAAATGGTTTAGCCTTATCCCAAATATCAGACACTTCAAAAGTGCCTGATATTTCATTAGGTTTTAAAGGTTTACCTATTGGCAATTTGACCAGTCAATATTTTGCCAATCACTACTTAGCAATTGCTGATCATTTTTTGCAAGAAAAAATAGGGATTGGAGGATATGTGAGATATATGGATGATATGATACTTTTTGATAATGATAAAGTTGATTTATTAAAAAAAGGGAAATCTTATCAAGATTTCATTAACGAAAAATTAAAATTAAAATTAAAATTATTTTGCCTCAATAAAACAAGTTGTGGACTTCCTTTTTTGGGTTATCGTTTATTTCCAAATCAAGTTTTGTTGAATAAGCGAAGTGCCAAACGTTTTAAAAAGAAATTGAAGCAATATGATTTTAATTTGAAACAAAGTGTTTGGACACAAAAAGAATATCAACAACATGTCGAACCATTGATTGCTTTTACAGAATATACTGATATGAAATGGTGGCGAAAAGTCGTCATTGGTTAACTTATGGATAATAAACGAGGGAACTTATCGTGTTTTGCGTGGTGGTTCATGGAATAACAACGCCAGTAATTGCCGTGTGGCTAATCGCAACAACAACACACCAACAAATCGGAATAACAATATTGGTTTTCGACTTGTTTTCCCATAGCTCAATAACTACAAGATGGATGTCTGTGTACTGAACAGTTTATTACTCCAACTCTCTTACAAAAGAGATAAACAATTATAGTGGAAAACCTGACGAGTAACAAAGTTGAAAGTCAGGTTTTTAGTATCACAAAACTTATTTGTTAAATATACTTTATATTGCTATGCTGAGGTTTTTTAACATTAATACATCAACAATCATGAAAAAAATACTATTCACAACAATTTTAATGAGCGTAATGACTTTCGTCAATGCACAAGTCATCACAGGAGAAACTTCCTTTAAATATGTAGATTTATCAGGTGATGCACCGACTCCACAACCGACAAACCTTAATTTAGTTTGGCTAAAGCCAAATCCTGATGAAGGACAAACAAAAACGGTCGAAAAACCAACCTATGAACTAAAAATCAAGGCATTTGGAAATAATAACCTGTCCAAAAGTGATTTTTCGATTTATATCAATAATAATAAATCCTATGCTAAAAATGGCGAAGTCAGCCTTACAGGAACGACTTATACGGCAAAGGTGACTTTGAATGAAGGCAATAATAGGATTTATGTTCAATGTAAAGGCAAAAAATCAAAAACGATTACGTTGTATTATGCACCGTTGAAACCAACATTGTATGTTTTGTCGATTGGTACAAATCCACCAGATTTGAATTATACCCAAAAAGATGCACAAGATTTTGCTAACTTATATGAAACACAAGCAGGTTTTGGAAACCAACTTTTTGAAAAAGTAGTCGTAAAGCGTTTGATTGGAAAAGATGCGAAAGCCAATACAATTACAAAATCTTTAGAGGATTTGAACATCAAAGGACAAACAGGTTATATCAATACACGAGATATTGTGATGGTATATATTTCCACACATGGTTTGGTTTATAGAGATGAACTCTATCTACAAGGTGATGATTATGAAACAGGAAAGGTCAGAAGCACCGCAGTACGTTACAAAGATGTCACCGATATTTTATCCGAAATTCCATGTAAAAAACTCGTTTTTTTAGATGCTTGTCATAGTGGAGCTGCTGCCAAAGCAGACTTAAATCGCATCTTATCAGAAGTCAAAAAACTAAATAGAACTGCGGCAGGATTTACAACCATTGTATCCAGTTCAAAAGACGAAAGTTCGTATGAACACAATGCTTGGCAAAACGGAGCATTCACAGAAGTTCTTCTCAAAGGATTAAAAAATGGTTATGCTGATAGCAATAACGATGATATTATCACAACGAATGAATTATTCGCTTATTTAGAAAAAAATGTTCCTCAGATTGTTAGTCAAAAGATTAATGGAAAAACACAAACACCGCAGTTGATTAGTGAGGATTTGGGTGATGTAGGGATTTATATTGTGCGATAACCCGTACCGACGACTTTAGTCGTCAGGTAATCCCAAAACGATAAAAAATCAAACAGGGATTACCTGTCGAATAAATTCGACGGTACAGAAAAACAAACCAAATGAAAAATCTAATAATCATATTCATCTTAGGCATCACAACACCTTGCCTAAGTCAACAAATCACCAACACGGACTTCTACCAAAGCGGAAAACAACTTATCATCACCTACGATTTGGTAGATACAAAAGCTGACCAAACTTTTGATATATCGCTATATGTGAGTACGGATAATGGCAGTACATGGCAAGGACCTTTGGAACAAGTTAGTGGCGATGTCGGTAAAGGCTTGGTAGTCGGTCGAAATAGTAGCATCACTTGGGACGCTTTACGAGAGTTTGCGAGGCTAAAAGCAAAAGTAGGTTTTCGTGTAGAAGCAAAAGTAAATAATACCAATAATGATGATATAGAAATGGTTTTTGTCAAAGGTGGAACGTTTCAGATGGGAAGTGAAGATGGAAGTGATAATGAAAAACCTATACATTCGGTTACGGTTTCTGATTTTTATATGGGAAAATATGAAGTGACGGTAGGGGAGTTTGAAAAGTTCATTAAGGCAACAAGTTATCAAACAGATGCAGACAAAGGTGGTGGCAGTTGGGTTTATCCTACATGGAAAAAAATGGAAGGGGTAAATTGGCAACACGATATAAAAGGCAATAAACGCCCTCAAAGCGACTACAATCATCCTGTTATTCATGTGAGTTGGAATGATGCAACGGCTTATTGTAAATGGCTAAAAAAGACGACAGGAAAAGGTTTTCGTTTGCCAACAGAAGCCGAATGGGAGTATGCGGCAAGAGGAGGAAATCAATCAAATGGATATAAATATGCAGGTAGTAATACGATTGATGATATTGCTTGGTACACTTCAACTACTGATGATAATGGTACTCGTGAAGTCGGAACAAAAAACGCTAATGAATTAGGTATTTATGATATGAGTGGGAATGTATGGGAATGGTGTAATGATTGGTATGATTCAAATTATTATAAAAATAGTTCTCGTAATAATCCGCAAGGAGTAAATAGTGGA
>JBGCFH010000082.1:0-1321 GCA_045106825.1 Saprospiraceae bacterium
CAACATTCTACTGCGAGATACAACTCGTTTAGATAGTTTTTGACTCCTTGCTATTTCTTCCAAAATTTCCAACTCCTTTTTTGTTACTAATTCAGTATTATTTGACATAATGTAAAGTTACTTAAATTTATGTCTTAACGTGCTAATATCAATTTGATTATTTAGTACTTCTGATTGTTGTAATACGACTTTTCCTAACATATCTGTTATATTTATGTGCTGAATTTCGCCTTTTTCTAACTCAATCATTAAATAATCTTGTGTTGGATTTGGATAGATTTTTAAATCTTTGATTAGTGCTTGTTTAGTACTTACAGGCCAAACAGTTACAATGACAATGTTATTAAATGTAAAAGGACAGCCTAAGGCATCTTTAATAGTACACATATAAAATGTATCACTTTCAGACCATACAAGGGGAGAAGCTACTGTTGTATCTGATATTTTATAATTAGGAAACCACTCATAAGTATAAGGTGGCGTTCCTCCACCAACAGATATAGATATAGGGGTTGTATCACCTGATGTGATAAAGACATCATTAATTACAGGTAATATCCCGAATTTAGAAAAACTAATAGAAATAGAATCTGTGCCTTGATTACCATTGGCATCAGTTACTGTGACATGAAATGTAATTGAAGGTTCTGGAGCATCAAAAATAACCATCGGATTGGCAATGGTTGTATCATTCAAAAAATAAGAAGCGGTAAATAGATATGAGCCAATATAATATTCGATTTCCCATGTATAAGTGTAAGGTGCTGTGCCTCCTGATACTGTAGGATCTCCACCGATTATTCCATTTAATACTTGTCCTTGAGCAGTGACACAGAAGGTTGTATCTGTACCAGCATCAACTGTTAGTTGTGCAAGACTAAAAAAAGGAATCATCATTATCATTATTAGCCAAATAAATCTTTTCATTGTAAATGTGTTTTGGTGAATAAATAAAAAAGCGTAAAGGCAATGAAAAATCCCCCTTACGTCATCGTCTATAAAATTACTCTGATGCTACGTACAACATCATTTTAGAATCAATTACTTGTCCGTTAATAACTAAAGAATAAAAGTAAGTACCTTTTTCTTTTGCTATGCTTTGAAATTTTGTAGTTTACCTAATGTCACAAACTCTGATGAATGCTTGATTATCCTGCACTGAAAATTGGAGAAAATTGTAAAAACGTTCTTTGAAAGACTTTACTTTATCCCACAGGCGAAAATAGTGAAGATAGTTTTGTAAATATTTGGTAGCAACGCCATTAAATTTTGTTAGCCATCGTTTTAAACGGCTATGAATAGCATTTACACGGCTAATACT
>JBGCFH010000083.1:0-2725 GCA_045106825.1 Saprospiraceae bacterium
TGAGAACCAAAAGGACCTGTTTGAATTTTTCCTCCTTCTAAATCATATATTTTACCAAGTGCTTTAGTTCCCCAATTCATTAATCAATTCTTTTAAATTAATTTCAATATCGTTCTCTAATTTATGAGAACTTTTATTTAAAGAAATTAATGATTTATATTTTTTTGTAATTCGACTTTTATATTCTTCAATCGTAATCTTATCATCTTCAATCTCAACACCAACATAACGTCCAGCATTTAAAGAATAATTCTGTTCTTCGACATATTCCGAACGGTCGGCAGCTTTACACAAACCGACAATATCTTGATATTTGGCATCAGGAAAACGGCTTTGTAACCATTCGATATTATCGTTCCAGTAAGTCGCTTGTTCGACGGCTTCGGTGTAGTCGTTGAGTGCTTTTTCTACTGATTTATCCGCTCGACTAAGGTTGTTTGCTGTCCAAGTTTTATCTGCTTTTAGCTTTAGATTTTTATCCGCTACTTTGTAGCATTCCAGTAAAGTATTGACGGAAGTCTTAAAAGCGGTCAGTTGTGTTTGTTGTATTTTGATATTGTCCGCTAAGGTTGCTGCTGCTTGTTTTTGTGCTGTATTTTCTATTACTATTTCATCAATTGCAACCAAATGATTATCAAAATTAATATTTTCAAAAGCGGTTATTTTTTCAAAAAACTGAGTTTCTTTGAGCGTTGCCGTCTTTTTCGGTGTTCTTTTCGCTGTTTGAGTCGCTTTGATATAAGCCGTTAAGTTTTGATGCAAGTTTTGAATTTCTTGTGTCAAACTCGTTTGTGTTGGAACGATATTTTTAACCGCTTCATCAGCCGATTTCAAATAATCATCAATCAACGCCAAATATCGCTGCGTTTTGCCTCGATACAAACGGACAATTGCCGCCAAGTTTTGCTGCTGTTCTTCTGTCCATTCTCGATGTGCTCTATCTATCTGTCGATACACATTCCGAGCATCCAAAAATAGAATTTTGTCCTTTCGGTCGGTTTGTATCTTTTCTTTATCAAAAAACCACAAGGTCGCAGGCAACGTCACCGTAAAAAACATATTCGACGGCATACTCACCATACAATCCACAATGCCGCTATCGACAATGTTTTTACGAATATCGTACTCCGAGTTTCGAGCATCAGAAGCCGAATTTGGCATCACAAAACCTGCTCGACCATTTTCATTGAGCGAAGTCGCAAACAAGGAAATCCATAAATAATTGGCATCAGAGATTTTATCGGTCTTCTTGCCTTTGTTCTTCGGCAAACCATATTGTTCAAAACGTTGGTCACCTTTCACCGTGCTTTCTTTCACCGATTTTACATTAAACGGTGGATTTGCCATCACAAAATCAAACTTACCATAACTATCATGCGGATTGCTATCATAAGAATTTGCTTCTACGATTTCGCCTCTAAGGTTATTCACCAATAAGTTCATCTTCGCCAAACGCACCGTTTCGCCCATAAACTCTTGACCACAAACATAAATATCATTCAAATCTTGATTGGCATTTCGTATCAGCGTAGCCGATTGCACAAACATTCCGCCCGAACCACAAGCAGGATCAAAGATTTTACCTTTGTACGGTTCAATCACTTCCACGATAAATCGAACAACTGAAGTAGGTGTAAAGAACTCGCCCCCTTTTTGTCCTTCACTCATTGCAAACTTACCCAAAAAGTATTCGTAGATTTTACCAAATACATCGCCCGAAGCATCTTTCGGTATATCCGAAAATGTTTTGAGCAATTGCGGTAAAATATCGTCTTTCTTCTTTTCTATTTCAAAATAAGCTTCGGTCGGCAATACATCTTTGAATTTTGCATCTTGATATTGTTCAATACCTTGCATCGCTGCCTTCAAAGCAATTGCCATACTTTCGCCTTTCGGCAATTCTAATAACGTGTCATAACGAGCTTGTTCAGGTAGATAAAACCCACAAGTTGCCAAAGCAATTTGCTCTATTGCTCGTTCCATTCGAGTGCCTTTATCCTTTTCGTATTCTTTGAGAATATCGAACTCAAATTGACTATATTTATTATCTGCGAATTTTAAAAATATTAATCCCAAAACAGGTACGGCATAATCAGATGCTTTCAATCCGCCATAAGCTCGTAAGGAGTTCGCAGAATCCCAAAGTTGGTTTTCTAACCGTTTTAATTGTTCGTTTGTCATGTAAGTTGAGTTCGGTTTTGTGTTTATGCTTTTACAGTTTTAGGTTACAGGCGAAACTAAGAAATATTTTTTTGATTTTGGTGAATTGTATGTTGTTTTGGTTAGCGATGGATTATTTTAGTTCTTTTTTTTCAATCATTGAACGATTTTTTATTATATTTTGGTTGAAATGTTTTATTGTTGCTTGTTTTTTATTTTCAAAGGATTTTTAAGGAAGTATTAAAAACAAAGCACCACATTTTAATAAACTAAAACACACGTAACATCATGCCCAACTTAAAAGGAATCGGTTTACAAAATTTCAGAACGTTTAAAGATTACGAATACCTTGATTTTGCACCAATTACGTTGATTACGGGAGCGAATAATTCGGGGAAGAGTTCGATTTTTAAGGCGATTATGTTGTTGAAGGAGAATTTTAAGGGTGGAAATCTGAATGATAGATTGGACTTTGAATCTATGAAACATGAGTTGGGAAACTTGGATAGAATTATCAATAGAAATACTTATACAGATTTACAAGGAAATAAGGAAGAAGAAGGTG
>JBGCFH010000084.1:0-38046 GCA_045106825.1 Saprospiraceae bacterium
TGTATTATTTGAACCACAAAAGGTACAAAAGACACAAAAGGAATTCACAAAAGAGTGAAAATAAAATAACTTTTGTGAAAACACTTTTGATACTTATGTGCCTTTTGTGGTTCAAAATTATTTTTATAGGAAAACCGTTTATTAACATAAAGCAAGTTTTCTTTAATAATCGCTTCAAAATTTTGTCTGCCTAAAGGTAATTTTTTCATATTTCAAATATAAGTATTTTCTATCGTTATCATCATTTTATTATTTCGTTTGCGTCAATTTAGAAACCACAATCGTCACCAACATTGCTAAAAAGAAAGTTGGTATTAATTCATAAATCAAATCATTTAATACTTCTACATTCTTCCAAATAAAAATAGAAATCGTTCCTGTCAAAATTCCTGCAATCACGCCTTGTCGAGTCGTACCTTCCCAAAACAAAGCTAACAACGAAGTCGAACCTATCGAAGCACCTAATCCGCCCCAAGCAAACAAAACCAACCAAAAGATTTGTTCTTCTGCCAAGAAGCCCAAAATCAACGCAAGAGTTATCATTATCAATACACTCAACCGACTATATAAGACTAATTTTTTGGGTGGAATTTCTTCTCCTTTTTTAATAATTTTTTGATAAATATCACGAACTAAAGCCGAAGCTGCTACCAATAATTGGCTATCAGCCGTAGACATAATCGCTGCAAAAATCGAAGCGACAACGATACCAAATAGCACTGGATTTAGAATCAGTTTTGCTAAAGTCGGATAAGCATTCTCAACATCACCAGCCGCAAAGGCATTCAAACTCGGGAAATAAACTCGTGCTGCAAAACCAACAAATAATGCACCTGTTGCCATAACAATATTCCAAATCGTTCCTGTAATAGCAACGGTTTTGAATGAATTTGCATCTTTTATAGACATATATCGAACCATAATATGTGGACTTCCAAATGAACCTAAACCAATTCCGATAAAGCCAATAATTGTTCCAGTCGCAATAGAAAACGGATTAAAAAAATCTGCTTTTTGTTTAATTAATTCTTCCGAAATCAAATCCCAACCTCCAGCAGTCGAAATTGCTAAAATTGGTACAACAACCAAAGAAAATAACATAAAAATAGCTTGTACAACATCAGTCAAACTAACTGCCAAAAATCCACCAACCAAAGTGTATAACAAAATGATAGCTGCCGAAATCAAAATTCCTTGTGTCTGTGAAATATCAAAACTCGCTGCGAAAGTTTTGCCACCAGCGACCAACTGCGAAGAAACATAAGCGACCATAAAAACGGTAATGACAACAACTGTTATGATTCTTAAAAGGTTATTTTTGTCACCAAATTTGGCAGCATAAAAGTCGGGAACAGTAATCACATTATTTGCTTCACTAAATCGTCGTAACTTCGGTGCATAATACAAAAACATCCAAAACTCAACAATAATATAACCAATTGCTGCCCAAAATGCTGCGATTCCATTCACGTAAGCCATTGCAGAAAAGCCTAACAATAACCAAGCACTTCGCCCCGACACAACCGCCGACAAAGCCACAACATATTTATTTAGTGTTCGACCAGCAACGAAATATTCTTCAATTCCTTTTGAGGAAAACTTAGAGGAGTAAATGCCAATTGCGAAAAGCAAAATCAAATAACTTAAAAATGCCCAAAAGGCAGTATTGTCGATAGTTAGTTCTAAGGTATTCATATTATTTCCTTGTTTGAATATTCAATTGCTTCTTTTCGATTCTTAATTAAATCTTCTCAAATATAGTTTAGTTTTTTTGCTAACTATATTTACAACATTGATAAATTTATGAACAAACTCTTTTCATTGAATTTTGTCTTTCATATTTAGCAAAACTCGTTATTTCAAAAATACAATTATTAATAAATAACAAAACTAACAATATATAACTCCTTCTGTGCTTTGAAAATTTATATATAAAAAATTCACATTTCAATTTTTATAATATATATTTGTATTGCTGTATACCTTTTATTAATAATAACGACAATACAAAATTATGAAAGCTAAAATTATTTCCTCCGCTAATTTTCAATCAAATACTTCTTTACAACCTTTTTCAATCAATCACATCAATCAAAATCATGGTGAAAACAATTTAGTTTATGCTGATTTAGTATTAGCAACAGGAGAAGCACTGGATTTTCATCAACATCCTAATCAAACAGAAACCTTTCATTTATTAACTGGCGAATTGGAAATTTGGATTGGACATTCTAAAAGTAAACTATTTGCTGGTGAGACAATTACAATTAAGGCAGGAACAACACACGCTTGTTTTAATACTTCAAAGTCAGAAGTTCGTATTTTCAGTATTTTATCTTCTGAAAAAGATAATTTAGGGTTTGAAATAATTGATAAAAGTAATGATTATCCTTGGTGTAACTTACGTTAAAATATTTTTCTCATAGATTAATAAACCGTGTCGATTTTCAAAATTGACACGGTTTATTAATACTATAATGCTGCTTCAAAAACAGTTAATTGTGTTCTAAAAGCTGTTAATAATTCCTCATTTGTAATACCTTTTTCTTCCGAAAAATTTTGTTTGAACAATGGTAAAGAAAAATGTGCCAGTGTATTTTTATTCATGTGCTGAAACTTATTTACGGCAATCTCTAAAACCGTTTTTGCACCTCGACCTCCAGGTGAAGTTGCCAATAAATACATAGGTTTATCATCCCAAGTACTTCCGTCCATTCTCGAAATCCAATCCATAATATTTTTAAATGCCGCAGAATACGCTCCATTGTGTTCTGCAAAAGAAATAATGATTCCATCAGCAGCGATTATTTCCGCCTTAAAGTCTTTTGCTAACGGATGAATTCCATTCGCTTTTTCTTTATCAATACTATAAATTGGCATTTCGTAATCATTTAAATCTAAAATTTTTATTGTTGCATCTTTCACTTGATTTGCCGCAAAAGTTGCAAATTTTTTGTTAATAGAGTGAATACTACTACTTGCTCCGAAAGCAATTATTTTTTTAGTCATGTTGTTTGTATTTAATTCAAATTGCGGATTATTTATTCGTTTGGAATATTAATACTTCTACAACACTTCAAAACTAATTTCTATTGAAATGTCACCATTTTTTTACAAAAAAATCAATATAAATCAAGAATATCAAATTTATTAAACAAACCATAACATTCTAAAAACCTTTATATACGAATATTCATTTTAATGGTTGAACTAAATTAAATTTGCAATTCATTATTTTAGAAAAATCCATATCATATACATATGAGAATAGAAAAAACAAAAATAGTTGAAGCATTAAGTCGTGTCAAAGATCCACAAACTGGACAAGATATTGTCACGATGAATATGGTTGAAAATTTAGAAATAAAGGGTTTAAATGTATCATTTACATTAGCATTAAGTTCACTGGATTCGCCGAGCAAATCACAGTTAAATTTTGCTTGTATGGAAGCAATAATGTACGTTTATCCTGATGCCAACGTTCATGTTCATAACGCCTTGAAAGAGAACAATGTACAAGCGAATAATACGTTACCACATGTAAAGAATATTATTGCGGTTGCTTCTGGTAAAGGTGGCGTTGGAAAATCTACCGTTGCTGTAAACTTAGCTTTAGGTTTGAAGGCTTTAGGTGCAAAAGTTGGTTTGATTGATGCCGATTTATATGGGCCGTCGATGCCGACAATGTTAGGCTTACAAGGGCAAAGACCAAAGGTGAAAGATGTCTATGGACAAGCGAAAATCGAACCTTTGAAATACGAAGGGATTCAAGTAATGTCAATGGGTTTCATCATTGAACCCGAACAAGCAGTTGTGTTGCGAGGGCCAAGATTAGCTGGTGTGATTCGTCAGTTTTTCAATGATTGTCTTTGGGAACAGTTGGATTATATGATTGTCGATTTGCCTCCTGGTACTGGTGATGTACAATTAACATTGGTGCAAACTGTACCTGTTACAGGAACAATCATGGTAACAACGCCACAAGAAGTTGCATTAGCAGATGCTGTGAAAGGAATGAATATGTTTTTGTTGCCTTCTGTCAATGTTCCAATTTTAGGAGTTGTAGAGAATATGTCTTGGTTTACGCCCGCAGAATTACCAAATAATAAATATCATATTTTCGGAAAAGGTGGCGGAAAAAAATTAGCTAAAATGAGTAATTCGGTCTTATTAGGTCAGATTCCTATTGTTCAATCTATTCGAGAAAGTGGCGACAATGGCAAACCTGCAATTTTGAGCAATGAACCAATTGTCAAAAATGCATTTATGGATGTTGCTAAAAATACATTGCGTCAGATTGTTGTTCGTAATGAATACAAAAATCCAACTCAACGTGTTAATGTAAAGATGTAGACTTATATTTTCACGTTTCGCTAAAACGTAAAATAAAAATCACAATTACTAAATTTTACTTCGCAAAATGCTTTTTTCACGCAGATTTTCTAATAATTGGTAAAAAAAAATTGATTTTGTTAATGAAAAATCTGCGGAGTCTTCGTGAAATGATTATTTTACAAGGCAAAACGTAAGATTTTCATTTTTAAATTTAATATCAGCGAAACATGAATATATTGTTTATTATAAATGAGTTGGAAAGCATTTTAAAATGCTTTCCAACTTTCTTATTTTAGGGAACTTATTTTGTTTTTATTCCAACTCGCTTATAAAATGCTTTCAATTTTTGTTGTTCTTCTGCATTGCTAATATGAACGATTTTAAAAATTTTTCCATCATCATTAACACTTACTTTTTGCTTACAACGATGAATGTATGTTTCGCCTTTATGTGTCAAATAATCAGTGAAGTGTACAAAATATTCTGTATCAGAAATCGTCTCAATTTCACTTTTTCCCCATTCTAATTTATCCATTTTGTTTCGACCTTCTATCATATTCGCTTCGTAAGAACCTGCGATTGCTTCTGGTCCAGTCAAAGTTGTATCGCCAATAAAGTATTCACAATCAACGGATAATAACATTTTAGTTGTTTCAAAATCATCATTATCTAATGACGTTCCAAAGTTTGTAGCTATTGTTTTCATCTGTTTAGTTTTAATGATTTGCTGTTCAAAAGTATTTGATTTATCAATATTTTGAGTAATGTATTTAAGATATAAAAAACAAGCGATAAGTAAGGAAAACAACACAACGATAAAGATTTTGGTTCGTTGGATTTTAATTTCGTTCTTAGTTTTCATATTAAATAAATTAAGTATATCATAAAACAATTGTAATGAAAGTCATAATGCGATCCATTTTGGCTTTGTAGCAAAGACTGGACAGATTTTAGAAATCTGTCCAGTCTGATTATCAATAAGTTACAATGCTTTTGACAATGTAAAAAATCACATTTTAAAAAAAATGTGATTCATTGACAATTTTTGCCAGTAGCAGCTGTCTTTAGCTGCCGTCTTTGTTTGAAATTGTTTACAGTAGCTAAAGACAGCTGCTACGTAAAACGATAATTTTTGCTAAAAGCAAAAATTATCAATGAACCAAAAATGTATAGCAATATGAATGAACTTATGAAAATAATTTTCATAAGTTCGTTATCAAGTCTAACCTTGCTTCATTGACTGTTTGATATAAAATCATTTTATGGAATATCAATTACGAGTCTTAACTAAGTATTTTTCCTAATCGTTCAAGGTTAGTATTATGTCTATTGCCAGTTGATTTCAAATCTTAAAGTGACTTCATTATTTTGAAGCGTTGTATCTGTGGGATACTTATTCTGTATTGCCCAATCTCCAAATTTTACAGTCATCGCACCAATGTAGTCATCAGCACCAATTGTATCATAATCTTTAAATTCGTAAGTAATATTCTCATTGAGACCGTATAGAGTACAAGGAGAAGCATACCAAAATATAGGGAGATCATTATTAATAACATCGAAAGTTTTAATACTTTGACCAACTTCGATATTATCAGAATAAATGGTTACATATATATCTGCCCCAGAATTATCAAGATCCATAATTAAATTAGTATTTGTCCATTGAAGATGAATTCGTTCTACACAAGGTAAAAGTGTTATTGGTTGAACAACAAATGTATCTTGTGTGATATTTTCATTGTATAAAAAATTAACATCAAGTTGTAAGTCTAAATTTTGAATATTGGGGACGATAAATTCTAACTCTTGACTAATAGTTTCATCAGGTTGAAGTGTTCCAAAATTTAGTGTCGTAGGCATAGTCGAAATTAACGGATGTGAAAATGTTCCTTCTATATTTTGAGCAGTAGTATTTCCATCATTTTTTATAAAAAACTTTAACCGAATAGTTTCCTGTTTTTGTGCATATCCGTCACCATTTGCTTCATAAGTTAATACCGTATTTTCAATAATAATATTAGGTGCAGCATTATCCACAATGGTAAAAGACTGATTAGGAGTAGAAGCTTCAACATATTGTCCAGTTTCGTCCCAAGCCCAAGCTGCCCAATAATATGTGCTTCCGTCACAACAAAGTGATTGATTTCCGGCAAAAGTTGCATCATCTAATTCACCATCCGCAAATGTAATTTGAGTAATCGCATCCATTCCAGTATTCCAATGCCAGATGATAGCATCTGTATTTTGAACTTCATTGTCCATAACGGTAAACGGTTCTGTTCCTACTGCAATAAAAACCTTACTTTGTTCAATATTTGAAATATCAAATAGCGGAAAATTATTGGTATGAGGCGAGGTTGTTATATCCAACTCATAACTATTAACAAATAAAAGATTTTCGTTAGTCGGTAATTGAGGAGTATTGTCATCCGTACAACCAAGTTGTAAACTTAATATTGTGACTATAGATAATAGAAGTATATAATTTTTTTTCATTTTTTCATTTTGAAAAATCATTAAGAGTCGGTTTAAAACTCGTAATTAATTTTAAGATTCAACAATAAGCGTTTATCCAAAGTCTGTACTAAATTATCATTGGCGTAACCATAAGGGTTAAAAACAACTTCTTTTTGTTCATATTGATATAGCTGATAACCCAACTCAAAACTTATCCATTTATTAAGTTCCATGCCTCCTTTAAGCTGCATTTTGGGATATAGATTGTTAAAAGAAGCACCAACATTAAACTCACCATATACTGTTTTTCCGAGATATTTTTCAATGAAATAGTCTTGACGTATCAAAATATTGAGAAAATAATCTTTGGATACTTGTATAGTTGTCGTAGGTTCGATATTTGGAAAAGTAGAATAAGTAGAACTGTAAGGAACACTCAAGCCACTGACACTAAATCCTAAATACAACCCATTCTTAAGATGATAATAGTAGCCTAATTCTGCCATCCAATTATTTTCTATGTCTAAAAAAGTAACAGCATCTGTAGATACAAACAGTTTATGTTTCTTTGAACTAACTTTTATATCACCATTTTCTTCATAAAATTCAACCTCAGTAGTTACATTTTTATTTACTTGAAACTGTTTGTCCTCTTCTTTATCAGTGCTAAATTTATTTTTCCCTGGTTCAATGTAAACCTTGATAGATTCATCGCTGGGTTCTATGATATTATCTCCAATAACGATAGGTTGTTTTGTTTTATTTGTAAATACAACTGGGCTGTATTTATTAAGATTGTTATATTTATATTTTAGGTTTTGGGCAATTTGTTGCATTGCTATATCAATCTTAGTGATTTCTATTTCAGATAAGATTACATGAGTTTTCAGTAGAACTGTTGTCTGATTATCAACAAGTTCAACTGAAATATATGGTGTTCCTCCTATTTGGGAAATCTTACCGAGTATAGAGTAACGAGCTTCTAAAAATTTTCCTTCTTGAATGACAGTATTAAGATCAAAGAGTGATTTATTACTTTCTCTTAGTTTTTTATCTGTCATAATTTCTGCCAAGTTATCATGATTTAGAATTTTGAAATCTAAATCTAAATTTGCTTCCAGCATAGTTCTTAAATTAGTAGCTAAATTTTCATCAGATTCTATTTCGACTTCAAAATCAAAAACGATGGCTCGCATTGAGTCTACTTGAGCATCTAATCTTAATGTACTAAAAAAGAGAAGATGAAAGAGTAGTAGGTATAGGTGTTTCTTTTTCATAACTTAACTTAGTTAAAGCTTAAAATAACGGTTTTTTCATCTGGAATATTCATAAAATAATTAGCGGTATCTTGTTTATGATAGAATGTAATGGTATAACTTCCTTTTGGGAAATTATATGTTTTATATCCTTGTGATTTTTTGACGATCGTATTGTTTTCATCCTTTATAATGTATTGAGCTGCTTTTACTTTTGGAATAATACTAACTTCAAAAAGTTTTTCTTTAGGCTTTTCTTTTTGTATTGGTACTGTTGAAACACTTGATGTATCAACACTTACAGGTTGTTGAGTAGTTGACAAAGTAGGCTTCTTCTTTTCAATTATAGCTGGTTGTACTTCTTCAATTTTGACAACAGTATCTTTAGGTATTTCAATTTCTGGAGTTGTTTCCAAATCGATTTGAGTGTGTTGATTTGTAGTAGAATTTTCGGACGCAAACCATTTTTTATACACAAAAAAAGATAAAAGAATAGAAACTAAAATTAAGAGTGTCGATTGAAAATATTTACGAGCATTTAAGATTTTAGTCTCCTTATTTTTTTCTAAATTAGCAATTACTTCAAAAGTAAATGCAGCCGCATTAGCAGAGGATATTTCTTTAGAATGATTGAGGTTAGCAGCTTGCTTATCTGACAATAAATCCGAAATACTTCGGATATTGATAGCAGCTATATCGGGATAATCAGCAAGTGTATCCAAAAAACCATAGGCTTCCATTTCTATGGCAACCGTATCATTATAATGTGTTTTGATAATTTCTAAAACGCTTGATTTTAGCGTAGCAACAACTTTTTCACCACTTGCAATTGCTCCAGTTTTTATATGGATATTATCTGTATTGCTGGGATATTTGATACGATTTTTCCACTCGTTTTTTTGTCCTACTATTTGAGCTAAAGCAACTAATTTCTTATCACTATAAGCAACTTTCGGACGAGCCTTGAATCCTTCATCATATTCTTTTCCTGTTTCATAATCATAACCAGTTTTTCCTATGATAATATCGCCAATGTTGAATTTTTTAATTCCGCCCGAAGTTCCTGTTAGAAAAATATAGTCAGGTTGAAAAAAATGAATACAAGCTATCGCTGCTTTTGCGACTGGTACATTTCCTGAACCTGTTTGACATACAGCAACAGTAAACGATGCTGTTTTTCCTTGAAACTCACCGAATTGACATAAATAAGTTAGCTCTTTGACACGCCTTACATTATTTAAATGTAAAAGCACTGCTTCATATTCAGGTGTGATTGGCGTAAGGATAACGATGTCTGCTTTCATATTGTTGGAGCTAAATTATTTGGCGATTTCACTATTTTTTAAAATCAATTGTATAGACTGCCAATATCTATCAAATAAGTAATGATGTTCCTGTTTTGATAATTCAAATACTGGAGCATCGGCTCTTTTGACACCAAAAATATACGGTGAAATAATCATTTTTCCATTAGGCGTATTAGCATCAACGACACAAAAATGGCTATAAGGAATATGAGAATAGGTATAAATGTTAAATTGACCTTTATAATTTTTGTGGTCAAAAATCTGTTTTAATTCATTCAGCTTGACTATACTTTCACTGATTCTTTCCAACAAAACACTTTCAGACCTATCATTTAAATACACTTCGGAAGTTACTGCTTTCGGTTCTATTAGCAAACATTTAATATTCACGCCTTTACTTAAAAGTGTTTCTACATAGGCTTGATATTCGTAATGAGCGTGATTAAAAAAATAACTGGTAAACGTTCGTAAGCCAACACCAATTTCTATAACTTCCTGTTTGGCAGTACTCACAAAAGCTGCTTTTTCACTTATTTGTAATCGACCTCGAGCATGAAAAACAACTGGAGGACGTGATACTATGGGATTTTTTTGTAAATGTAAGTCAGCTGGTGTTGTAATGTTTTCAAGTGTTTTAACGAAATCTCCGATTGTTTCATCATAACTCATTCCGCACTCTTCTTCAAGCAATCTTTGAAAAGCCGTTGCTGCCATTTTCCATGTTTTAAAACTTACCTTTTCTTTTTGGCGATATAAATTACTCATCGTAGGTTTAGAAAAAAGAAAACCGTATTGAGCAAATTTTTCTACTAATTCTAACTGTGTATAAGTTAAAGGTGTAACGGTTGCATATTCAAAAGCCTTTGCGACCAGTTCTTTGTAATTCATTTTTAAATATTTGGTAGGTGTATTTGTTACAGCATATTTGAGCGAACAAAATATTAAAAATTTACGAAAATTTACAAAAGTTTAGGAAAAATAAAAAAATAAAAAAAATGAGAAAATAAGTTTACGGAATTTTACGTAAATTACATAAAACAATGATAATCAGCAATTTATCTTGTTTTAACCTAAATAAGTATTCATCTTTGGGGTATGATAATTAAAGAAAATTTCTTTTAAAATAAGATAATTACTCCGGAGTTTTAAACCCTTATTTTTCAAAATAGGAATTTTAAGAAGCTTAGTTTTTGATTCAATATTGTCAGATATGAAAATCTGATAAGAGGCGAAGCTATGTTCAAAATTATCAAGTCAATTACAACATTTTTATTAACATTTAAAATTTTAAGTAATGTCAGTCAAAAAAAGTAAAAAGACTTGCACTGGGCGAAGCTTTGCCCAATTTGAAAATTCAGCACTTACAGCAAAAGAAAAACAAACCGTAAAAGGTGGAAATGCTTCTTATACCGGAGGAACAGAAGTTATTATTTTACAGTAGCAAACAGTAACAAATTGAGCTATGGTAATAAGTCTCGAACCTTTTTGTAGGTTTTGAGCTTATTACCTAACTCTGATTTAGGACACTGGCTATAGTTTTTTAGCTTTGCTTTCAGCCAAGGTACACCATAAGTTGCCTTATTTCTTATCATATAGTCTATTTCGTGCATAGTGTAAGTTTGTAAATAAATAGCCGAAACGATCTCAATAAAGTTGTACAATGCAATATGTTCATTTTCCCTTGATATCTTTTGCATATATTCAGAATTATTTAAAGATTTATCTACAGCTTTAACAATATTCAGCCAAGTTTCAAAGCTTGTTATTCGTTTGTGATAATTATTTGATTCATCATGAATTGTTAGCTTAAGTTCATATGTACACTTTAGCAACAACACGAATTTACGAGTAATAAGAGTATAATTCCTGAAATGATTTAATTGGTTTAAGTCATTAATTGCATTTCCAAAATCACCTTCTTTCATTAATTTATGAGCATTGATATATGTTCTTGCCCAAAACTTGTCATTGCTGGTAGAGAGTTTATCTATGTTATCGTAAAGAATTGAAATTGATTCAGGATATGTTCTACTTAGAATATCATAAAATCCTAAAAAAAAGTTTAAATCTAAGTCTAATCTTTTTCCAAAAATATTATGACGAAATCCCTCTAAACCAATATCTGCATTCATTTTTAACAGCCTTTCTGAGTTTTGAGTATAACGCATCATTCGACCGATACAGTTATAAATTATCATCAATACAGAAACTTGCTCTTCTTCAGAAAACAGTTGGATATTTTCTATAGTAATTGGGACAACTGTTTCAAAGGTTTTAAAATCATAAAAATCTCTGACTTTCAGCCATTTATAAATATTGTAATATATATATAATACAATATTTTCATCTGAATGTTTCTCAACTAATTTAATGTCTAAATCTTCTAAATTATCTAAATAATCTTTTCTATCCGAAAGTTTTAATTTTTGATACTCGATTTCACATGCCAACCGTATCTGGGCAATTAATGTAAACAATCGTAGATGTTCCCACGAGTTTGATAAGACTTTTTCTGGAATATAATCGACACTGCTGTGCCGAGTTTTTAGTTTCGACTTTTGAAATGCTGGGTGAAAAAAGCGATAATAATTTACACGATACATATCATATTCATAATTAAAACTTCGTTCAACTTGAAGATTAGAGGTCTTTTCCCATTCTTGCAAATGGTAAAAATATCCATCAGAATAATTCTTTCGTTGAGCAGATTTAAAGAGAATTTTTTCTTTTAATACTTCATCTTCATTGACTTCATTAATAACTAAAAAGTCAGTAAAAAACTGCTTAACCTTTACCATTGATTTGGCATAGTTGGCAAAATATTTTGTACTATATACATGTGATTGTTCAATAAATTTATCTTCATTGGTATTATCATTTATCTTGTTCCATACGTTAAATCGCTTGATAAGATTACCAATAAATTTATGAAGTTTTGGTGATAACGTTTTGCTATGTTTCTTTAATTCTTTTAACTCAAACTCATTCAGTTTTACAATCCTCTTAAACGTGTAATTCTTCATTTTGATTTAGTTGTAACGTTTGCAAACACTTCGTTTCAATATTATTTTAAAAATAAAAAAGGGAATAACTGAGATTTTTGTATCAAAAACAGATGGTAAATAATTGTGATTATTATGATATTCTCCCATAGTTTTGGAAATAGGACAAAGACATAGATATGTCTTAATAAAAAATTGCTCTCTGAGCATTTGCTCTATTTTGACAGCAAGTAGTATTATACTACTTGCTTCATTTTATAAGTCAAAAATATAACTTAAAAAGTTAATATAAAAATGCAAAGTTCAATGCGATTTATTCAGAATTATTATCAATTCCAAACGGTAGGTCTTCATTAGTGCAATTTTGCACGATGAATTTTATTTAAGCTCAAAAGACGTTTTAAAACTCTTTTGAAGCCTTAGAATAGGATTGTTTAATATTAAATATTAAAAAGCTTTTCTACCACTAAAGGTGAATAGCTATATTGATTAAACCTTCAAAACTTTAAATTATGAAAAAAGGTATATTTCTACTACTCCCTTTGTTATGTATCAATTTAACTGTATTTGCAGCTTCAAGTAATTCATCTATTATCCAAATTTAGAATAGACTTTCATTAAGTAAGCTATTTTAAAAAGAAAATATATATTTCATCAAAAATTAATAAACCAACAATGAAAATTTTACCTTCTCTCTTTTTGGTATTTTTATTTACTACAACAGTTCATGCACAAGAAAAAGTTAAGACTAAATATTTAAGACCTTCTTTAACAAGAATGTTTGCCAAGCCAACTTCTTCTTATGAAACGGTTATTTTAGACAAATTTAAAGAATTACCTTTTAATAACAAGGTTGATAATCATAACGTTGACCTCAATTATGTAGATTATCCTGCATTGCCAGTAAGACCTTCTGGCGAACTTACTGTTGACCAGTATAACTATTACAAAAAACAATTAGAACAAGTACAAAATCTTAGAACTAATAATCTAAATCAGCAGCTAAATATTACTTCTCGTGAAGTAATGGCAAAATGGTGGAGTAGAGATGCAAATGGAAATTTTAATATTTCACTCGTTGAAGAAAGAGGAGCAAAAACTATAGATGATAATACGGCAAGAGTAAATAAAGCGTCAGCCACAAATCGTATTGATATGACAGGTTTACAGCTTATTTCAAAATCTTATACTGTATTCTATGATATTACGAATGTGGAAACAATGGAACAATATTATAATAGAAGAGATGCAGAGCAACGAGAATATGCACGTAAAAATAATAAGGAATTTAAACCGATGAATAGAATAAGCGAAGGATACAGAACTAACTTTAAGGTCACACTTTATCAATTAGATTTTAATGATTCTATCGCTAATCATTTTTACGAAAATTATTGGTCAAGTGCAGAAGATTTAAATTCAACTAATATTGCTCAATGGAATACAGCAACATTTCCAATGAAATTAGTTATGTCTCAAACTTTCATTACAAGTAGTACACAAAGTAAAGAATTAAAATACGGGCGTAAAACAATGACTCAGCTTTTAGAGGCTATGCCTCAAAAAATGGAAGAACAAGTTATGTCTTATCTGAGCAAAAAAATCGATGAATTTAAGGTAAAAGCTGCTGTATATACAACAGAACCATTGACTTCAAAAATAGGAACAAAAGAAGGTGTCAAACTTGATCAATTGTATTACATCTATGAAATTAAAATTGATAGAAAAGGAAATCAAAAAAAGACTCGAAAAGGAGCAGCAAGAGTTACAGAAGTAGCCAATAATCAAGGTGTTGCTACTGGAAACTCAAATACTTCAACCTTACAACAACGTGGCGGAAGCAAGATGTATTCAGGAATGTTATTAGAGCATCAAGAGGATAAAGGATTAGAGTTTGGTATTCAATATTTCCCATTGACCTCTAATCGCTCTGGTGTAAACTCTGTCCATTTAACCGCTGCTTATCGTTTAGGTAATTTTGTCAATACACATAGTTGGTTAGGTATTGTTGGTTTCGGTATTTCGGCTAAAAATGATATAAATACAGGTAGTATAGGTTATGTTGCTTATGGCAATGAAGATGTTGCAGCTACATCAATGTATGCTTTATTAGCAAAAGAAATATTTTTTAATAGTAGAGGGACAGTTTATGCTCGACCTGCTATTGGTTTGGGGTTAAACAATCTCGATTTCTCAGAAGAAGATGATGATGCAATATCTGCCTATTCTATTCCAATCGAAACAGCTTTAATTGCTAACATCACGCCTAATGTAGCATTTCAATGTAATCTCGCTACACGTATTCTGACCGCTTATTATACGGACGAAGATAAGGTGACACAAGATGGAGTCTTTTACGACTCGGGCTGGGGATTTAAGCGAGTAGGAAAATTAAATCTTGCAGCAGGTGTTTCACTTGGTTTGACGGTTAGATTATAATAAAAAAGTTTATTCACATAAAACAAAAATTAAATGAACATTGGATTAAAATTCACTTTATTAATTTTTGCTATGCAATTATTAATGGTGACGAATGCGTTTTCTCAAAAAAAACGAAAGGCAGACAAAGATACAGAACAATGGCGTTACGAAATCGAAGCGGTAGCAACAGGTGTACAAGGTACCTACCTTATAAAGGTTTGGTCATATTCCAAAGATCCAAATGTAGCTATTGAGCAGGCAAAGAAAAACGCTTTACATGGTATTGTATTTCGAGGTTTTGTAGGTACAGAAGGCGTTTCAGGAAAAAAAGCCTTAGTTGCAAGTCCAACGGCTTATGACGAACATAAGACCTTTTTTGATTCTTTTTTCGGAAAAGGTGGGGATTATATGAAGTTTGTCACGATTACAAACGATGGTGCAGTTGCTCCAGAAGATAGACTGAAAATTGGTCGTAAGGAATATAAAATTGGAGTTATCGTATCTGTAAATGTATCTGAATTAAGAAAACATCTGGAAAAAGCAGGAATTATAAAAGGACTTTCTGATGGTTTTTAATAACAACTTAAAATGTCAAAGATGAAACTATGTAATATATTCTTGTTGATAATAGCAACCTTTATTTGTTATTTTCTAAATAGTTGTGGTACACAACAGGTAGGTGGAAACTTCACTTACGAGTCGGAATGTCTTGGTGTAGCACTTGACGGTTCACAAACCATAAAATCGTGGGGACAAGGAAGAAATTACTTAAAGGCAATAGAACAAGCCAAAAAAAATGCGGTTCGAGATGTTCTTTTTAAAGGTATTAATAAAGGTACAAACGAGTGTAATCCTCGTCCACTTGTACCCGAAGTTAACGCACAAGAAAAGTATGAACGTTACTTTAATTCGTTTTTTTCAGATAAAGGAGCTTATACAAAATTTGTAAGTTCTAAAGATGAAAGTTTAAGAAGTAAGACTAATAGTAGAGTTGCTACGACAGAAAATGGTGTAGTTGTCGGAGTTGTTGTTCGGGTTCTTAGAGATGATTTAAAAAATCACCTATACAGACAAGAAATACTTAAATAATAGTTTTCGATTATATACTAAGAGTAAAATCAATTTAGAGCGTTAATAAAAATTTAATATGAAAAATATTCTTTTAGTACTGACAATGGTACTCTATTCCTTAACAGTCTTTGCACAAGCTAAAAAACCTACATTAATGGTTGTTCCAAGTGATGTATGGTGTAACCAAAATGGCTATATGACTACTTTTGAGAATCAAGGAATCACGATCAATATCCCTGATTATAAAAAAGCATTTCAAAATAATGCGGAACTAAAATTAGTAATTAGTAAAATCAATGAATTGATGGCTGATAGGGGTTTTCCATTAAAAGATTTGGAAGCTACTATTAAATCATTAGAAATAGATGAAGCCGAAGATGCAATGACTCAAAGTAGTACAAGTGGAAGTGAGTTAAAAGAATCTCCTTTGGATAAACTCAAAAAACGAGCAAAAGCTGATATTTGGCTTGAAGTTACTTGGACGATTAAAAAGGTTGGACCGAAAACAACAATTACTTTCAATTTGAGAGGTTTAGACGCTTATACTAATAAGCAAATAGCTGGTGCATCAGGAACAGGTCTCCCTTCTATGGGTTCTGATTTATCTATTTTGTTAGAAGAAGCTGTTTTGGATAAGTTACCCAACTTCGTAAATCAATTACAAGCTCATTTTGAAGATTTATTTGAAAACGGTCGAGAAATAATCTTAAATATAAAAGTTTGGGAATCATCAGATACTGATTTAGAAAGCGAATTTGATGACGAAATGCTGATGGATATTATTGAATATTGGGTAGAAGATAATACTGTAAAAAATAGATATAGTGTAAATGATGCGACAGAAAATAGAATGGATTTTGAACAGGTAAGAATTCCTCTTTACAATGCAAAAGGAAGAGCTATTGATGCACGAAGATGGACAAATGATTTGCGGAAGTATCTTAAAAGTACGTACCAAATTGAATCAAAATTGATGACAAAAGGATTGGGTAGAGCTCAATTAGTAATTGGTGAGAAGTAAAAAATCTATTTTAAAAAATCTACTGAATGTTATGAATTATTTATGGATGATAAATCAATTGAATATTATTCATAATCCATTCTTTATTCAGAGCTACATAATTTCTTTATGAAAAATATATTATTTCTAATTGTATTATTTTGCAGCACAAGTTTTCAAGTGCTTTATGCACAAGAGGAACAACGAGTTCCTATTTCAGTTTGGGTTCCAAATCAAATAGAAAAATTACCTGCAAGTGCTAAGAATAATTTGGAAAATCGATTAGGGCAGATTGTTTCCAAGAGTGGCATGTTGGGGAGCAGTCGAGGTTCTCGTTTTATTATGTCTGCGAATATTTCAGTTCTAACAAAAGATATTGTACCAACAACTCCTGTAATGCACGCTTATACACTTGATGTAACACTTTACATTGGTGATGGCATGGAAGGAACTTCGTTTTCATCATATAATATTACAGTGAAAGGTTCAGGAAGAAGTGAAACGAAAGCCTATATCAATGCAATAAAAAATATCAAAACGAATAATCCAAATTATAAAGACTTTATAACAGAAGGTCGAACTCAAATTATAGCCTATTATAATGCTCGATGTGATTTTATTATCAAAGAAGCTCAAACAATGGCTACAATGGAACAATTTGACAAAGCAATTTGGACATTAACATCTGTTCCTAAGGCTTGTGAATCTTGTTGGGCTAAAGCAAATGATGCCGTATTAGCAATCTATCAAGCAAAAATTGACCAAGAATGTAAAGCCTATCTCAATCAAGCAAATGCTGCTTGGAATACTGGACAAGATAGAGCAGCAGCGAAACGTGTCGCAGCAATTTTAGTACAAATCTCACCAAATTCGTCTTGTTATCCAGAAGCACAAACGTTGTATCAAACCATTGGTCAACGTATTCGAGAAATAGATAACCGAGAGTGGGAATTTAAGTGGGAAAAAGAAATCGGCTTGGAAAAAGATAGAATTCAAGCCATACGAGATGTTGGTGTCGCTTATGGGGAAAATCAACCACAAACGATTATTTATAAGAGTTTATGGTAATTTGATTTTTTTAATAATTTACAAACTAAATAAAAATGAAAAAATTCAAGTCGTTATATCTATTAATTGGAATAATGGTAATATTTAACTCTTGTTGTGAAATAACTGGAGATTGCGATCCTGTAGAGTCAGAAGAACCAACAGGAAATGTAAGAACCTTTGGTTATATACCAACTTCTTCAGGTCAACTGCAAAATATGACTTATGCAACTCCACCGCTTGGTGGTGGCTTACCTTCAAGTGCAGATTTGTCAAGTGATATGCCTCCAGTTGGAAGTCAGGGAAATATTGGTTCTTGTGTTGGATGGGCAGTTGGATATGGTTTGAAGAGTTATCATGAACGTGTAGAATTTGGGCATAGTCTTGAAAACTCAAATGGTTCTCCGAATTTAGATAATGTTTTTAGTCCATCTTATATTTATAATCAGATAAAAGCCTCTGATTGTGGGGGAGGTTCGAGTATAACTGATGCTCTTAATCTGTTAAAAAATGAAGGTGTTTGTTCTTGGAATAATATGCCTTATACCGATTTGGATTGTGAAACCCAACCCAACCAAAATCAAAGACAACAAGCAGCAAATAATATTATTGAGAGTTATTCATTAATAGATATAAAAGAACCAAGTATTGTAAAAGCATTTTTAAGTGGTGGATATCCTGTAGTGATTGGAATACAACTGGATATAGAGTTTGTCAATGCTAATGATAATAATGGAGAATATATTTGGACTGCTAATAATTCTCCCTTTGTAGAAGGTCATGCAATGGTTGTTGTTGGTTATGATGATGCACGAAATGCTTACAAAGTATTTAATTCATGGGGAAAAAACTGGGGGAATAATGGTTATATATGGATTGATTACGAGCATTTCAATAGTAGAGTATTTGAAGGCTATATAGCGAATGATTACACTAATCAACTTAATAACGACACTAAGATTATTCAACTAACAGGTTCTCTAAATTTTGGAAATGTACAAGTTGGTCAACAAGCTACCAAAAATTTGACTATCGAAAATATAGGTACAGAAGTCTTAACAGTTTCAAGTATAACTCCACCTAACGGATATTCTTTAAGCTGGAATAGTGGTACTATTTCTCCAAGTGGCGTTCAAAATGTTGTAGTTACATTTTCTCCACAGACGGCTTCTGCTTATGATGGAGATATTATCGTTAATTCTGATGCTCAAAGTGGCACTAATTCAATTGCTGTAACAGGAAATGGCGAAAATTCTAATACGCTTCAATTTACAGATAGTCGAGATGGACAAATATATAACTATGTACAGATAGGAAATAATTATTGGATGGCAGAAAACTTAAATTATGATAGTTCTAATTCAATGTGCTATGATAATAGTAATAGTAACTGTAATCAGTATGGTCGCTTATACAATTGGCAAGATGCAATGAAAGGAGCTGGTTTTTCTAATAACAATCCGAGTGGCGTACAAGGTATCTGTCCAAATGGTTGGCACTTACCAAGTTATGATGAATGGAATGATTTAATGAATGAATTTGATGATGGAAATTCTAACAACTTTACTTCTGAAATATATAATGCACTCATTGAAAATGGTTCAAGTGGATTTGAAGCAAAATTAGGAGGCTTCTATTCTGGAAGCTGGGGAACTTTTGAAGGTTTAAATTCTCGGACACGATTTTGGACTACATCAGAATTTAACTGGGGAATACCTTATGCATTCTTTTTAAGTTCAACAAGTACTTCTGTAGAACTTTCCGATGCAGCAGCTAATAATGCTTTTTATTGTAGATGTGTACAAGATTAGTAATCTTCTAATTTAAAGATGATTTGTTCCGTCATATTCTATTAAATAATAATTGAAAACTAAGTTTCGAGTTAGATGCTGTCTTGTATGATTTATCTAATTTGATAAGTACAATATTAAAAGATATTTTCATATTTAATGTGATTTCTCTTTAATCACATTAAATGTGAAAAATTATAAAAAACATAAAGTCATGAAAATTTTTCATCACACTAATGACAATCACCATAACAACAACTCAAACCATCGTTGTACAAGATAAGTGCAATCTATCAAAGATATCATAGTATTTATATTAGGACACTTTTTCCTAAAAAAATTATGGACAATAAAAAGTCAAAATAAGCCGAAAAAAATGACTTAAAACAGGAGTAGGTATAATTTAAAATTCAATGAAAATGCGAAATTTATTATTGCTTCTTTTCATCCTTTCTTCATTAATGTCTTGTAAACAAGATTCTTCCGAGGTTCAATTGCCTTCAGAAATTATTCAGAAGTTAGAATTAGTAAAAAATAGTTCTATGATAATAGTTCCCAAAGCAAAAATTATAAGCAATGATGATGATATTATTGTATATAAGGCTTCTAAAAGTGGAAGTGAAGATGATTTTTATGAAGGAGAAGTAATAATCACAACGGACAAAGACAACAATATCAGAAGTGTCAATTATACTACTTCTAATATGATGCATGGAGATGCTTCGGAAGGATTTATATCTTTTTCAGGTAATATTATGCTAACGGAATATAATTATTCACGCTTTGGTCGTAGTCAAAACATATACTTAAATGGACAAAAAATCTATGAACATGAATATGACGATTAAGTTTATTCTGTGTTAGGTGCAAGCCAGTTATTCAATTTTTTTTTGCAAAAAAAACATCAATAATCCATTGAGGTATTATGCCATAATATAAAATCAGATTGTGATGTCTATTTTACATTTCATCAAAATGTGAATTATTATTTACAATTTTTATAAAAATAATCCATTGCTTGATGGAAATTAATCAGTTGTTCTTCAAATATTTCTGGCTTTTTGGAGTGACTTTCGTACAATGCAAAAATGGCTTTTACATTTTTTTCGGGTACACCCGAAACGACAATCAATTTATCAATCAATTGATTATCAATACTATGTACAGGCAAATTGTATCGTTCTCGAATAAAACCAAGGAACAATTTCATTTTCTGTTCTTCTAATTTTTTGTGGTTATTTTGTTGAAAATATAAACGACCAATAGACTCAATAAACTCTAAGGAAGTATTAGTATTTGGTTCTTTTACAGGAATAATTCGCTGACGACGTTTGGCTCTAAAAATCAAATACAAAACACCTAACGCCAATAGTAAATACCAAGCCCAACGCAAGGAATCTTGCGACAAAATATATTCAAGCGGACTTTCATCCGATAAACTTACAGGTTCAAATAGTTTGTCTAAATCATCATTATTATTGTTTGACCGAACTTCTCCAACATGATTAAACGCATCCCAATAAATATCACCTTCTTCTAAATGAGCAAAAACTTTATTGGCGTAAGCCAAACCATATTCTTCAATAATATGATAATTTGTAAACGCTAAAGGCGTACAATGCAAATAGAAATTACCTTCGCCATATGGTACTTTGACAAAGTTTATTTCATAGTCATCCATATCGCCAATACTCAAAAATGATTCGTATTCATAATATTCATCAGCATCATAATCGCCACAAAAATAATCTTCATTAAAGTAATGCCAACGATAAGGAATCGTTTCATTATTACGAGCAAATTTAAAAACAGTCGCTTCTTCTTGTTCTAAGTTTTCATGATAAAAATTTAAAGCAACCGAAGTATCTCGATACGTCTCTAAACCTTCCCAAAACTCTCCACAATTCGCTGAATAATCATACAAATAACCATCCATCAACTCTTCAGGAAAACTCTTCGCAGCAATAAAAGCATTGTTTCCATTTTCGGCAAAAGTCAATAAAGTCTGTAAATCTGCCGAATCCAAAAACATACCTTCACCGATAAACACATAATTTGCGATGTCATCCGTTTCAGTCGATATATTTTCAGACAGTTTCGTATCCATTTTGATAAACTCCTTGTCTTCAAAATGCGATTCTAACAAATTATACACCATATAAGTACCATAAGGTTGACGACTTTCTTCTTTGTAATTTTCTGTCCAATCATATTCGACTTTATCGTTACGATTAAGAAAAAAGAAAACCGTTGCCAAAATGATAATAGCGGCTAATAATATATATCGTATATTTTTTTGATTCATTTTTTAAAATAATTGTGTGATTGTGTCGCTTCGCTGATTGTGTGATTGAATCGCTTTGCTGATTGTAAAATTGTTTAAATAACAATCAGCGAAGCAATTTAATCATACAATCATTTAATAACATTCACAAAACGTTGGAATTCAGGTTGCAAACGCTGAAAATCTTCTTGACTTACTCCTTTTTCTCCAAACCATGCTTTTTCAAACTCCCGAGTAATCTGTTTAAACTTATCGTAATAATCCGTTTTTCTCATTTCTCGAATGTAAGTCGTATTTGTTTTATCTTTTTTCCAATTTATCAACTCCTTATCCGATAAACCTTTGATAATCATCAGATAATAGACACGAATTGCCATTTTATAATTATCACTTTTTAATGATTCTCGTAATAATCTATCTAAATCCGATTCTTCAATTTTATCAACGGCTTGTTCTAAATCTGCGATTTGCTTTTTAATTTTTGGATTCTTCAGCTTCATTTGAGCTTGAACAATTCGCCAAAGTACAAAAACCAATGCCACAATTGCAATTCCGAAAAAGATATATTTCAACGCATCATTACCTTGAAACATCGTTCGATTTGCCCAATTCGGTTGATTTTGTTCCTGTTCCTCACCTCTTCGACCTTCTCCTACGGTTTCATCTTCTCTTGTCTCTTCCTTCTCTTCCTTAAACTCACTCGAATAATCAATATTTCGTTTGAGTTTTTCCCACTTCGTTTCACTAAAAGGCTTTTCTTCAATCGGCTGTTCTTCGTAGCTATATTGTGCCGAAAGCAATATTGGAAAACCAATTAGCAAAATTGTAATAATGAAATATAGTTTATATTGTTGTATTGTTAACATTGTTAAACTGTTTTTTTGATTGTGTGATTGCTTGATTGTGTCGCTTCGCTGATTGTGCTGATTACTCAGTACAATCACAATCTAACAATCAATTCTACTCCTTCTCCAATCCATAAGCCTTTTGCTTTCCGCCAATCGTATGAATACGTTCTCTCAACGAAACTGCATCACGAATTTCGACTAATGAATAATACAAAATTCCGTAAGCCGCTGTCAATATTGGTAAAAAGAAACCGAAACTAATCGTGAATAAAAAAATCAACATACCATATAAAAATGTATTGGTCACTTCTACTCTATTCGCAAAATTCCAGCCTAAAACATCCAATAAATACCATGTCATTTCGGTATTCGTAATAAATGAAAAGACCATAATCACTAAGAGTATCATCAATGCCAAACCGTAAGTATTAAATATAGAACCTGTGAATAAAGTTACGGCTCGACCAATTCCTGAAAATAGATTATGCTTTTCTAAAATCAAACTACTCAACCACAACATGATAATTGGTAAAAACAAAATTATCCAACCATAAGGAATAACTAAAACAGCTAATTGAATCGCTAAAATAACAGCAGCTATTTTTACAAAATTCACAGCATTTGCCATCAAGTTTTTTCGTTCTGATAAGAAAACTTCTTCTTTTCCACTTTGCTCTGTTTTCAACCATTTTAGATTAAAAAAGATAATTGCAGAAAATAGTAACGTGTTCAAAATCATCAAAATGGACTTATTATTATAATCGAATAGTTGTCCGATGTTTTCTGCATGAATATACCATGAAGGCGGAAAATTAACTGCCCAACGTCGAAACAACATATTGCCCGGTAACTCATAACCATAAATACCTAATAATATTGAAGTATAAATTGTCGCTCCAATTACAGCAATCCAGCTTATGGGTTTTAAATATTTTCGATAAAAAACAAATGTATCCGTAAAAAGGCCACCATTTGATTTTATTCGTAAGAAGTTGATTTTTTCGGCTTTTGTTGGTGATAATTTAGTTTCATTAATATCTGATACAAAGCCTCTTTTTGCTTTCCGATAAGGATAAATTACATAATATATCAATACAAAAAGAAAGCAAAGTATAATAAAAATCGCTCGAATAGCGTCTGGCGTTCCTGTATGTCGAGTGACAAAACCTTCAATAAATCCTGCGATAATGAAAATCGGAAAAATACCTAACATCATTTTCACGCCTCGACGTGCTGATACTTGAAAAGCTTGTATTCGAGAATATGTTCCTGGAAAAACCAAACCTCTTCCCATCGTCAAACCTGCTGCACCAGCCAAAATTATTGCAGAGATTTCTAACGTTCCATGAATCCAAATCGTCAACAAAGATTCTTTAAATGCATAAGAATCTTGCATTGCGAAAAACATCTGAAACGCACCAACCATAATACCATTATATAACATTACGCCCAGTGTTCCTATCATAAAAAACACACCGCCAACGAAAGTAAAAAGTGCAACACTAATATTATTGATTGTAATTCCTAAAGATGACATCAACTCATTATCATCTTTATATACATTCATCGGATCACCATTTTGAATATTCTTAATAGTCATATCGACATACATATCACCCAAAATCACACGAGGAAATTCGGGATTCATATAAGTAGAAACCGCTCCGATTGTAAAAGCAAAAAGGAATAAAACAAAAGCAATCAACAAATCTCGCCTTGCTTCAAACATAATTTGAGGCAATTCATCTGTCCAAAATCGAATAAGATTTCGGCCTTTCGACTTTCGATTTTTATAAATATTATAGAATACTTTTTGTGCTAAATGATTGAGATAAACCCGTACAGAACGATTTGGGTAGAATGTTCGAGAAAACGATAAGTCGTCCGTAATCTGAATAAACAAATTACTTAGTTTATCTGGATCTTTTTTATTTGACTCCAATGTACGTTCAAATTCACGCCATTTTTGTTTATTCTGTTCAATGAATTTCGTTTCTCTCATCTATGGTTTAATATCTGAAATTTCAATTATTTTCTTTTGGTAAAAGTAACATCTTTTGTCCTACAAGTTTTTGTTTTTAATATTCAAAACAACACCTTCACTTAGATTAAAAATTGTTACAATTTGTGTTATTGACATTTGCATTTGTAATAATTGTATAATTCCTTGTTCTTTATCTTTGCGTTCTTGTTCAAGTTTTTCCTCTAATCCTTCAATCTTCCGCTCATAACCTTGCAACTCCTCAATGATTTCATCTTCGGCAGTCATTGTTTCACGTACTTTGGGATTAGCAAAAGCGTGTAATAATCGACGAATAATCGGACGATAATTTTCTGGTAAATCTTCCTCTTTTACATCTAATAAATGATGATTACCTTGTGATTTATCAATATTATTTTGGTCAAAAATATACAATAGTTTTTCTAATTCCGTTCTGCGAGGTTCTTTAATATTTGGAATCTGAATGATGAAACTATCGTGTGTCAACGACTCGATGAATTTTTCTTTTGCTTTGATAATTTCACCAGTCGCTACATCAATATATTTTCGCTCAACCTTAATAACTGGAATTTCTGACGCCTTATTCAATTTGTGTCCTAAAAAATAAATACTCAAAAGCGGAATTGCTTCCTTCTTTTCTATTTCTCCATTTTTTGAAACGACTTTTATCGAATTATCTGCATCCGAATATTGTTGTCCTAAATACCTGCGAAAACGCATAATATCAGTATGCAACTTCGCTTTTTGAATTTCAATAATTATCACTTTATGCGAGCCATCAGCTTGTCGAATGGTCGCTTTAAAATCCATTCGTAAGACAATAATACTTTCCTTTATCGGAACTTCCGCTTCGGTCGGTTCAAACTGCAATTCCACAATTTCCTCATCTATGATAGCCGATAAAAAAAGTTTTGCTACTTTTTTATCCTTCATCATATACTTAAAAACAACGTCATATATTGGATTTGCTATTTGCATTCTGTATTATTGTAATAAAATTGATTCGTTTAAGTTATTAATTTTATAATTTTTTTAAACATTCATTAACAATTATTTTTATTTGTTTAAAATTCATGTATTCGTGACTATAAAATTAATATCATGGATGTTTTTAGCAAAATTGTTAAAGAGCAAAATGAATTATCAACTATTTGCTTGCAAATTATAAAAAATCGAAAAATAAAGTTAGATAATTGTTTAGAACATTTCAAATTTCCAATTAACGAATAAACAGATTAATGAATAAATTATATGCGAACGATTGATATTACGACAACTCAGAAAGTTACTATTGAATACGAATTGGCAAGTTTAAGAGATAGAATTATAGCTTACCTAATGGATCAACTGATTTTAATCGCTTGTTTATTAGTCTTGTGGTTATTGTTTATGGGCTTTTTTGGATTTGAAAATGAACTACTATTTCGCTATATTATAACCGTTCCGATTTATGTTTTCTATACGCCCGTTTGTGAAATTCTAATGGACGGACAAACTTTCGGAAAACGAATCGTAGGTATTAAAGTCGTCAAACTAACAGGACAAGAACCATCAAATACAGATTATATGATTCGATGGGTTTTCCGAATGATTGATCTTTATCTTTCTGTCGGCACAATCGCTGCAATGTTAGTCAGTTCTTCTTCAAAATCACAACGTTTAGGTGGAATTACTTCAAATACCACTTTGATTAAAGTCAAATTTGCGTCTCGTTTTCGCTTAGAAGATATTGAACGTATCAGCTCCTTAGAAACTTACGAACCAACTTATCCTGAAGTCAAAAAATTAAATGAGGCCGATATGTTATTAATAAAATCAATTGTTTCTCGTGCAAAACGCTATAATAATCCTGCACATCGTCAATTGTTACAAGAGTTAGTTGATAAATTAATTACACAGTTAGAACTAAATGTCCGTCCAAGAAATCACATTGATTTTTTAAAAACATTGATAAGAGATTATATCGTTTTGACTCGATAAGATTTTTATAAAAATTAGCAAACAAATAAATCTACATTCTTCCTTTTAGAAATAATTTCGCTTAACTATGAAACAAAAATTATTAAAACTTTTCAAAATGGCAATTATCGCTGTCCTTATTCCTATCGGAATTATCTTACTTGCTAATGTCATCATCGAACTCGGAACACGAAAAAAAACCTATATAAACACTTCCAAAATTCCTAAAAACAAAGTAGGTTTAGTATTAGGAACGGCAAAGCATTTGAATAACGGAAATATTAATTTGTATTTCAAATATCGAATTGCAGCAACTGTAAAATTGTATAAAGCAGAGAAAATTAATTTTGTCTTAGTCAGCGGCGACAATAGCCGAACCGAATACGACGAACCGACAGATTTTAAAAATGAATTGATTAAAAACGGAATTCCCGAAAACAAAATCTTTTTGGATTATGCTGGTTTTCGGACACTGGACTCTGTCGTAAGAGCAAAGAAAATATTTGGACAAAATAAATTTACCGTAATTTCGCAAGAGTTTCATAACGAACGAGCGATTTTTTTAGCCGCACGAAATGATATAGAAGCCGTTGGATTCAACGCTCAAGATGTGACAAGTCGATACGGAATCAAAGTAAAAATTCGTGAATACTTCTCTCGAACAAAAGTTTTTATCGATATTTTATTGGGTATTCAACCCAAGTTTTTAGGCGAAACGATTGAGATAAAATAAGTTATGTTTGGTTCTCCGAGTTGAGAGTTGCGGGTTTTACGAATTGACGACCGAGATCTCGGAACAGGCATCAGATTGATACTTTCTTAAAAATCATTAAACAAAATTCTAATTTTATACTTTTCAAAACCTTAGAAATTAAAAGAAATTGTAATTTTCGATGAAAATTATAAAAAAATGGGTTCTTTAAAAAATCCTGTATCGGCAAAAGTGATTGGATGAGTTCTTGTCTGAAAATCAATATTTTACATAATATTTCAAAAAGTATAATCACTCATCAGATGACTAATCACGAAATATGTCAAAGAATCTTCTCATGTTTTGGCAAATCAATATAAAAAGTTGTCCCTTTGCATTCGATAGAATCTAAAGAAATTTGACCATTCATTTTTTCTACAATTTTTTCACAGATTGCCAAACCTAAACCAGTTCCTTCATACTGCTGTTTGGTATGTAATCGTTTGAACATTGTAAAAATTTGTTCATGAAACTTTTCAGATATTCCGATACCATTGTCTTTTACAATAATTCGTACCGAATAAGGCGTATCAATAGCTGAAATGTCTATCTTTTTAATCCGTTTTTCATTGTATTTTATCCCATTTTCAATCAAATTTTGAAATAATGAAAGCATCTGATTTTCCTCACCAAATATTTTTGGCAAAGTTGACGTATTAATTTCAATCGATTCATCGGTAATATATGCTACATGGATATTTGCAATGATTTCGTTCAAGTCTATCCATTTTTTTTCTTCTTCCAAATGATTAAGACGGGAATACTCTAAAGTATTTTTAATCAACTCATTCATTTGTTTTGCACCTTGTTTTATCTGAGATAAATAAAGTGGAAAATATTTTGTTTTATCACTTCCATAATCTCGTTCCAATAATTGAGTAAATCCTAAAATGGTGCGCAAAGGCGTTTTTAAATCGTGCGAAGCAACATAAGCAAAACGTTCTAAGGCTTCATTCGCATTTTTTAATTCTTTATTATTACTCTCCAAAGACTTCAGAAGCACTTGATTTTTTACATTGATATTTGCCATTTCTACAACGAAGCGCTGTATCAATGTAATAAGTATAATAGTTGTCAATAAATATGAAAAATATGAAAAATACGGAGGAAGAAGTAACTCGTAAAGACTATTATAATTGTTCCAATAATACATCAAACCGAAAACAAGAAAAATATTATAACCAACTAATATTAGTTTTGTATGTAAACTCCTATGGAAAAAAAAAGTCGCTGCAAAAAATATCATTAAATTATATTGTAATCCCGTTCTTTCACCACACATTACTCCAGTACCAAACATAATCAAAGGAAAAATAGTGTTTAAAACAACACGAGCAATTTCAAATTTTTGCTTTAAATTGAAAAACCAAAGACTTAAAAGAAGGAATAGTATGAAAAACCCAATGAGTGTATTTAGAATATCAAGATTAATAATGAATGAAATATTCATTAATAACTGTAAAGGAGCAATTATAGCAACAACTTGATTTAATACCTTAATTTTTACTTCTTCAAAGTGTTCAAGGTCATTAGAGATTCCAATATTAGAAGCCCAAAACCATAATTTTTGTATTTTATTCAAAACTATTAAATTATTAGATGATAAGATATTAGTGACGCATTTATAATCTACGACAATATAAGTGCCAAGCAAGTTTAAAAAATTAAACTTTAGACATTTTGCAATATAGACAATATAGCTTTAGCCAAATAATATTCTTTAAACCTTTCTATTTTGTAATAACTATATTAAAAAAACAAACCAAATGGTCTTTTATTTTTCGCTTGTTTTAAAAAATAGTACCATAACCCCTTTTTAAGGATTTGTTAAAATTTAAACTCAATATAAAACACTGATTATCAAATACTTAAATTCAATACTTCAAAGATTAAATTTATCACCTGTGTTATTTTTAACAAATTCACTTTAGCATTCATTATAAATTTCGCTAAAAAAAACACTTTATTGACATTAAATTGACGTATTTACGATTCGACTTTTAATTTTATAATTATACTTATCCACAAAATATATTCTGTATATATATCAAAATCCAATTTTTATAGATGAATTTTAAAACGAATTACTTTAAAATTCAAATTAAGTCATTTCGTAGCGTATTGATATATCTCCAAAATTATGCAAACTCATTTTTCATTATTAGTTTTGCTGTATAATCATTAAAAAATTATGATTTTATTATTAAACAAACAAAAGTGTTACAATATTAATAATAGAATAAAATTTTGTTAGCCAAATTTAAAACATGTGGATAAGAATTATATTTAGCTAATGATAATTTTTTTTGGGAAAAAAAATTCTAATTATAACAAAACGTAAAACCACTTTAAAAACTTTACTTATGAAAAAAATCGAAGCAGTTATTCGTTCTTCAAAGTTTACAGATGTAAGAGAAGCTTTGAGCGAAATCGGAATTAAATTTTTTACATTCATGGAAGTAAAAGGATATGGCTTACAAAAAGGTGCACACGTTACTTATAGAGGTGCTGCTTACGATGTTGGTTATATTGCACGATTAAAATTAGAAATTTTAGTTGAAGATGATCACGTAGAAAAAGCGATTGGTGTAATCGTTAGTTCAGGAAAAACTGGTGAAATCGGTGATGGAAAAGTAGCCGTTTATGCTGTTGAACAATTAGTAAGAATCAGAACAGGTGAAAAAGCAGAAGCTGCATTGTAAACCTTGATTAATCAAGAATTAATCGACTATTTTTAATAGAGAGAAACTAAACAAACTTAAAATTAATAATCGCTTATTAACAATAATTAAAATTTATTGTTACGGCATACTATTGCCAAAATCAAAAAAAATCGACAAAAATAAAACACTGAAATTTTTAAAATTATAATATTATGAATGAAGCAATATTAGTAAATAGTCCATCGGTTGACGCAGCAGCACATTCACTGTTCGTTGCCAATAATACATGGATGTTAGTAGCTACAGTACTGGTTTTCATTATGCACTTAGGATTCTCTGCTTTAGAAGCAGGTTTTGTTCGTACCAAAAATACCGTAAATATTTTATTCAAAAATGCGATGATTATCGCTATTGGTTTATTGACTTATGCCTTTGTAGGTTTTAATTTGATGTATCCTGGTGATGCTTCTATTATTGAAGGTTTTTTAGGGTTTGCAGGATTCGGAATTGAAGCACCTGAAGGCGATGCAGGATTAATCGCTTATGCTGACGGTGGATATAGTTACTGGACAGATTTTATCTTCCAAGGAATGTTTGCAGCGACTTGTGCAACGATTGTTTCGGGAGCAGTAGCTGAACGTATGAAATTAGGTTCTTTCTTATTATTTGCGACTGTTTTTGTAGCAATTGCTTATCCTATCACAGGCATGTGGAAATGGGGCGGCGGATGGTTAGATGCTTTAGGCTTCTACGATTTTGCAGGTTCTACCATTGTACACGCAGCAGGTGGATTTGCGGCTTTAGCAGCAGCAATGTTATTAGGTCCACGTTTGGGTAAATACACAGAAAATGGTATTAAGCCAATTCCTGGTCACAGTATGCCTTTAGCTGCAATCGGAGTATTCTTATTATGGTTCGGTTGGTTTGGTTTCAATGGTGGTTCTGTATTATCTGCTGATCCAGGTCCTGTATCATTGGTATTCGTTACGACTTCTTTAGCAGCGGCAGCTGGTGCAGTTGGTGCGTTTACGGCTTCGTATGCTTTATTCAAGACACATGATTTATCAATGGTATTAAATGGTATTTTGGGTGGTTTAGTTGGTATTACAGCAGGTGCTGATTTGATGTCACCTATGGAAGCTATTATTATCGGATTGATTGCAGGTGTGATTATTCCTTTCTCTGTTGTATTCTTTGATAAGATTAAAATTGATGATCCTGTTGGTGCGACTTCTGTTCACTTAGTATGTGGTATTTGGGGAACATTAGCAGTTGGTATCTTTGGTGATATGGCTGGTGGCGGACAGCTTGTCAATCAATTGATTGGTATAGCTGCTATTGGTGCATTTTCATTTGCATTTGCTTATGCATTGTTATTTTTATTAAAGAAAACGATTGGTATCAGAGTAGAAGAAAAAGAAGAGTTAGCTGGACTTGATCCTTCTGAACACGAAATGATGTCTTATGCTGACTTTATGATTAAATAACTTTTGGGGCAAAGGCAGTGCCATTTGCCCTACAATAATAAAAACAAAAAGAGGTTTCGGCTGGACCCCGAAACCTCAACTAAATCTAATATTAGAGTCTGATTACTCAGACACTCAATCACAAATTTAACTACTTTATACCAATTTCAAAATATTGGTTGATGAATGATTTGTTTTGAGTGTTTTGAAAAAATCAACTCGCCTAAATTAAATTATCAAAATAATATTCGGATTCGTTAAGCGAATCCAAATTTTCAAAACAAATCAATCATGAAAGATTTAAGATTATTGCTAATGGCTTTAATGCTATTAGGTGGATTCACATTGTCTGCACAAGACGCAGTTTTAGTATCTGAAACAGAAGAAGAGGAAGAAGATGCTTTGTCAATCTCAGGTTTCGTTGATGTTTATTTTATGACGAGCTTCAATGATTATGCTTCTGTACCTACAAGTTTTACCAATACACATAACTCTTTTGAATTAGGAATGGCGAATGTTGTATTTGCAAAAGATTTTGATAAAGTAGGTTTTGTAGCTGATTTAGCTTTCGGACCTCGTGCGAATGATGCGAATGGAACTGGCGGATTTACAACAGATATTATCAAACAATTGTTTGTAACTTATTCTCCTACGGATGCGATTACATTGACTGCTGGTAACTTTGGTACACACGTAGGATATGAGTTGATTGATGCTCCTGGTAACTTCAACTATTCTACTTCTTATATGTTCTCAAACGGGCCATTTTTCCACACAGGTATTAAAGCTGATGTTGCTTTAGGTGATAAGTTCGGAGCAATGGTTGGACTTTTCAATGATACTGATAGCAAATCAGATTTTTTATCTGTACCGGGTAAACAAGTTGGTGCTCAGTTATCTTATTCAGATGATAAATTGGGTGTTTATTTGAATTATTTAGGAGGTACAGAAGATACATCTGGAGTAATTGTAAAAGGTAATCAAATTGATTTAACAGCAACTTACCAAGCTACTGACGACTTCTTAGTTGGTGTAAATGCAACTAATAAAGCAATCTCAGCTGAAGGTTTCGAAAATGTAAACTGGAATGGTGCTGCGTTGTATTTAAATTATAGTATTTCTGATGCTTTTGCCTTAGGAGCAAGAGCTGAATATTTCAATACAGGAGAACCTTTAGTAGTACCTACAGATGATAATCTAACCGTTACAGCATTTACACTTTCTGCTAATTTAACACAAGGAGCATTGACTTTTATTCCTGAATTACGTTTTGATATTGGAAGTGAAGATATTTTCTTTGATAGTGATAATAATGCAACAACAACTTCTGCGGCATTGATTTTGGGTGCTTATTACGCATTCTAAAATAAAACATAAGATATATTTTTGATTTTTGTAAAAGTAATTGGATGTCATCAGGCGAAGTTTTCGTCTGATGACTTTTTTTATTAATAAATAAAGAATTAGTTACTATTCAGTAATGACGAATGTATTTTATTTTTAACACATAGTCACATAGTTTTTTTAGTTTTCCGTAGTTTATAAAGTTTTAATAGACCACAAAGTCTAAATTTTTCGTAAAAAAAATTTAGTATGCTGAATAGTTACGAGAATTAATAAAATCCAACTAATTTTCAATACTTTTATTAAGAATAACACCTTAACGCCTTACTATCATCAATCAAAAGTCAAATACAAATGATCAGATACAAGCTTTTTTTTCTGCTTATCGCAATAATCAGTTCTGTACTTTTTCAATCTTGTGAAAAAGTAGAACCAGCCTTTGAAATTTCAACGGATGAATTTATTATTCCAGAAGGATTTACCATTGAGGCAATTGCAGCAGAACCATTGTTGGATTCTCCTTTAGATTTGTCTTTTGATGAAAAAGGGCGAATTTGGGTGGTAGAATTGCCCGGTTATATGCGAGATATTGATGGAAATGATGAAAATAAAGCCGATGGAAGAATTGTCGTTTTGACAGACAAAAATGGCGATGGAATTATGGACGAGCGAGAAGTCATTATGAATGATTTGGTCGCACCTCGGACGTTCTTGAATTGTTATGGTGGATTGTTGTATTCTAATGGAACAAGTTTGTGGTTTGCCAAATTAGATGACAAAAAAGTCGTTGAACAAACTTTGGTCGATTCATTATATGTCATTGGTGGCAATATCGAACATCAACCGAATAACTTATTTTATCACGTTGATAATTGGATTTATAGTGCCAATTCTAACGCTCGTTATCGCTACAAAAATGGAAAATGGTTGCGAGAAGCGACACTTTTTCGAGGTCAATGGGGAATGACTGCGGATGATGAAGGACATTTATATTATAACAACAATAGTTTGCCTTTGGCTACCGATTATTCGATGCCAAATCAGTTGATAAAAAATCCATATCAGCAAGTAAAATATAGTTATAGTCAAGCAATCGCAACAAGTCGCCAACTATTTCCATATCAAGCAACTTCCGTAAATCGTGGTTATGTTGATGGCGTTTTGGATTCTACTGGCAAGGTGAAAGAGTTTACTTCGGCTTGTAGTCCGTTGATTTATCATGGTGATTTATTTCCACACGAATATTATCAAAATGCTTTTGTGTGTGCTCCAGAAGCCAACTTAATTAAACGCTATATTTTAAAAAATGAAAATGGGAAAAAAGTCGCTGTTCCAGCTTACGATAGCACTGATTTTTTGATTTCAAAAGACGAAACTTTCCGACCGATAAATTTATATAATGCTCCTGATGGTTCAATGTATATTTTGGATTTACGAAAAGGTGTGATTCAACATCGTGCGTATATGTCGAGTTATTTGCGAGAAGAAATTGAGAAAAAAGGTTTGGATTCGATTAGTGGTTTAGGACGAATTTATCGACTTGTGCCAACCAATGAAAAATCTGTAAAGGCAAGAAAACCAATTGATTACAGTAATAAAGAATTAGTAAAAATGCTAAATTCGCATGTTGCTTCTGAACGAAATTTTGCACAACAGCATTTGGTTTTCAGACAAGCAAAAGACCAAAAGGAAGCGATTGAAAAAGCGGCTAAAGATTTTACCAGTTGGCAAAATTCAGCTTTATGGACTTTGGAAGGTTTAGATATATTGGAAGAAGATTTGTGGTCAAGTATTGCTGTTCGTAGTGGCGAAAGTATTACCTTAAAAGCAATCATTCGCACTTCCGAATTGTTTCCAAATAATGAACAAAAACAACTTGATTTTTTTGACCATAACATTCCAAATACGATTGATGTCGAACGATTATTTGCACTTCGTTTCGCACAAATGAGCATTCCAAAAGCAGATACTTTGCTCTTAGAAATTATCAAAAAACACGGAAATGATGCTATAACTTGCGAATACATCATTAGCGGAAGCATAGGAAAAGAAGAACAATTATTAGAAAAAATTCAACAGATTGAAAACGCTGACAGCTTGAAAAACTTCCTAAAAGTCGTAATTAAAAATAAGAAAAATAATGCTATTCAAACACCACAATTACCGAAAAAAGTGTTTAAAGATAATCGAACCGCTGGTCTTGAAAATTATAATTTATATTGTGCAGCTTGTCATAATTCAGATGGAAAAGGTAAAGAGAATCTTGCTCCACCATTATTGAAATCAGAATATGTCGGCGGTTCAAAAGAACGTTTGATTGCCTTGACTTTGGTTGGTTTACAAGGTCCAATTACAGTGAATGGCAAACGCTACGAACTTAATGCTGCAATGCCTGGTATTAAAAATAATCCTGCGTTGACCGATAAAGATATTGCTGATTTACTATCATTTATGCGAAGTTCTTTTACGGAAATAGATTTTGGAGAAGTTTGGATTTCGCCTGAAGATGTGGCTAAATTACGTGCGAAATTGGAAGATAGAGATGAACTTTTTACGGAAGAGGAATTGTTGGAATTTGAGAAAAAATTGAAATAATTAACTGATAATCAGGCCTGACAGGTTTTAAAAACCTGTCAGGTCTTTCCATAAAACTAAACCAATGAAACAAATCATCACCATATTATTAATTCTATTCACGACAATAGTCAACGCTCAATCCAATTGGCAACCGCTTTTCAAAAACAAAAAACTCAACAACTTCCAACAACTCGGAGGAACAGCAAAATACGAATTCAAAGACGGAATTCTAACAGGTTACACAAAGCCAAATACGCCAAATTCCTTTTTAGCAACAAAAAAAATATACAGCGATTTTATCTTAGAATTTGAAGTCAAAATCGAATATGGAATGAACTCAGGCGTTCAGTTTCGTAGTGAAACAAATGACGAAAAAGGTTATGTTTTTGGCTATCAATGCGAGATAGAAACGAGCGATAGAAAATGGGCTGGTGGAATTTATGATGAATCTCGTCGAGGTTGGCTTTATCCATTGACACGAAATGAAAAAGGGCAAAATGCCTTTAAAAATGGAACTTGGAATACATTCAGAATAGAAGCAATTGGTCATACAATTCGAACTTGGGTTAATGGTGTACAATGCACGAATTTGGTGGATAATTGGACAAGTGAAGGTTTCATTGCGTTTCAAGTGCATGATGTTGGGAAGCATGGAAAAGCAAATCAAAAAGTGCAATGGAAAAATATACGAATCATAAGTCAAAACCTTAAAAATCAAAGGTTTGAACCAACAGAAAATGCAGTTGAAATTAGTTATTTAAATAATGAATTAACCGATTATGAAATTCGTAAAGGTTGGCGATTACTTTGGGATGGCGAAACAACAAATGGTTGGAGAAGTGCGAAATCTATGGAGTTTCCAACCAAAGGTTGGTCAATAAAAGATGGTTTGTTACGTGTTTCAAAATCAAATGGTGCAGAAAGCGAAAACGGTGGCGATATTATAACAATTGACCAATTTTCTAATTTTGAATTAAGTGTTGATTTTAAAATATCTAAAGGTGCAAATAGTGGAATTAAGTATTTTGTAAATACGGATTGGAACAAAGAAAAAGGCTCGGCAATCGGTTTAGAATTTCAAGTATTAGATGATGCTGAACATCTTGATGCACAACGAGGTGTTAATGGAAATCGAACAGCTGGAGCTTTGTACGATTTGATTCCACCCAAAAATTTATCTGAACCAAATCGAGATGGAAAACGCTATGGTTACGGTTTTAATCGAGCGAGAATTGTGGTAAAAGATGGTAAAGTCGAACATTGGTTAAACGAAATCAAAGTCGTAGAATACGATAAAAATAGTCAAGTTTTTGAGGCTTTAATTCAACATAGTAAATACAAAAATATTCAAGGTTTTGGACAAAATGAAAAAGGTCATATTTTGCTTCAAGATCACGGTGATTCGGTAACTTTTAAGAATATTAAGATTCGAGAATTGTAAAATAAAACTACATGAATTACATCAATCTATTATTACTACTTAGTTTAAGTTTGTTATTACAATCTTGTCAAACGGAAGAAGAAGAAATTTCTAATCTGTCCTTACATCCTGTAAGTGTTGCGGAATTTCAAGCATTCGTTGAAGCAACGAATTATGTTACAGATGCCGAAAAATACGGTTGGTCAATCTATCAAATTGATGTTTATAACTTTACAGTTCGACAAAATGCTAATTGGCGAAAGCCTGATAGTATTCATGTTGCGAAAGCCAATTTACCCGTAACACAAGTCAGTTATAATGATGCTCAAGCTTATTGCAAATGGGCAAAAGTTCGTTTACCGAATTATGAGGAATATTGGGGTTTGACCAAAAATGATATTCGTACAATAAATACGGATAATGTAAGTCCAATTCTACCAGTTGATAGTGTCAATATTATTGGCAACGTCTGGGAAATTACAACAAGTGAAGATGGAAATAATCAAATTCGATTAGCTGGCGGTTCTTTATTTTGTTCAGAAAACACTTGTTATGGAACACAAAAAGACAGAGTTTTACACGTTGATAAAGAAACAGGAAACATTCATATTGGTTTTGCTGTCATAAAATAGATAATTATAAAAACGGGTGCAGTTCAAATTGTCGCATCTCCTTTTTTCCATAGGTTTCACCTATGGTTATTCATATTGAACTCTTCCAGAGTTCTTAAAAATGCTAACTTTACAACCTTGGAAAGGTTGAATATGAATAACTATAAGTTGTCCCGAGTACTCGGGATGGAATAAAGCGACAATTTGAACTGCACCCATAAAAACCGTGTCAATTTTGAAAATCGACACGGTTTAATTATGAAGAATTTATGATTTATAAAAAACAGATTTGTAACTATTCAGCATATGATAATATTCTACGTTTAATCGGGTTAAAAACCAGATTCTTTAGATATAGAAGTGTAAAGAGACACTCGAATTTTTCTTGATAGTGTAACATCTATAAAATCGGGTTTTTAACCCGATTAAACG
>JBGCFH010000085.1:0-6679 GCA_045106825.1 Saprospiraceae bacterium
TGATTGTCATAAAGCTTTAATGATTTATAGACATGAATACTACGGTATTGATATGGACGAAAATGGAGACGATACCGCAGGAAAAGCTGAAATAATACTAACAGCGTCAAGGGACTACGGTACGGGAACTGTAAAAGTAGGTTTTGAACAATCAACAGCAAGTTTTAAAAATCTATTTGAAGGTAGTTTAACTTCTGACAATAGCCAAAATTTTCCAATGAATAAGAATGATAATTTTGATGAAATGTTTTAAAAAATAAAAACTCATGCAAAACTTAACATCAGTACAAAGACGCTTACTAAGCTTTTTAGAACAAGGAAAAGAAGTTAGTAAATTAGGCAACAAATTTTACATTGAAGATTCTTCCACAATTACAAAAACTTTTGATATTTCCGTATCATCATTTAACCGATTAATTCAAAACGGAATAGTTAAAATTGTCTCAGGTGGAAAAATTATTTTAAATCAATCATTAACCAATGATTATTAAACATCTTCCAACAGGAAAAACACATCAGATAAAAAGACAACAGGAAAACAAAATAGGGTTGTGGTATTTATCAAAAAAAAATGTGTGGATTTGGGCAGAAGATTGTATGATAGTTGAATAACTTACAAATATGAGAAAAGGAAAAAGATACATTCCGCAAAAACTAAGAAGTTACAAACCACCTAAACAGGTAAAACTACCTGTCAGAAAAAACCTAAACAAAGACAAAGGTAAAACGGCTTATTTTCGTGAAACACTTTTATTGTTGTCACAGACTACGATGTTTCAAGCAGAACAATTGTTAAGTTGTGATATTTCAATACATGAACGTTTAGTAGTTCAGAAAATGAAAAATGATGTAGATAAGTTGACGACTGGAATTGTGGAGCAGTTATCTGAAGAGTATCAAGATATGCATTATGAACGCTCTCATTTCTTGAATGAAATGATGAAACTTTGTACTTTAATACCACCGCAATATTATGAAAAAATGCAAGGTTGGACAGTTGAAAAAATTGAAAATTTAAACGGTATCAAATAAATAAAATATGAAATTTTGGAATACTGACAAAAAAAAAATTAGGTATTATCAATATTCATTCACTTTTGTAAAAAAGAAAAAACGGTATTATAACAATGGTATTTGTGAGGAGTTTTCTACATTTTTTAATACTTACAAAGCGTGTATTGAATTAGAAGAAAGATTAAATTTAAATAAAAATTCGGTTTGTATATTGAACTGGCAAGAAATTACTTTTAAAGAATTTTCACAAATCAAAAAAATTGAAAATTTAAACGGTATCAAATAATGGCTTTACACAAAAATTATTCAGTCGTTTGTCCACATTGTGAGGATAGAAACTATGTAGAAATAAGCTTATGTTTAGACATTGGATTTAATGATGATGCAGACAGTTGTCAATGTGGTAATTGTAATAATTATTTTGAAATTGAATATTCTGTAGAAATTATTATTAATACTAATATTCCTTAAAATTTAAACACATCAAAATAAATAAAATATGAAATTCGAGAATTTACAAAAAGAAGTGATTGAGTGGGCAGAAAAAAAAGACCTACTAAAATTGGAAAATGCACCAAAACAATTTATGAAGTTTGCAGAGGAAAGTGGCGAATTGTCAAAAGCAATTTTAAAAAACAATCATCTTGAAGCGGTTGATGGTTTTGGTGATGTTTTAGTAACATTGATAATTTTGTCGGAACAATTAGGATATGATTTGACGGAATGTTTAGAGGTTGCTTATAATGAAATTAAAAACCGTGAAGGTGAAACGGTGAATGGAATTTTTATTAAAAAATAATTTCTTACTATTCAAGACTTGTAAGACTTGTTAATAACAAAGGGTTTCCAATTAGTTTTGGAAACCCTTTTTTTAATTAAAACCTGCTAAAATCTCTTTTCGACTGACATATGGTTTACCTGACTTTGAATAATGTTTCTTATATAAACCGTCGTTTACATGACGAGTTAAAGTTTCCTTTTTTATATCCAAAAGCTTTGCACCTTCATCGTAGGAAAGTAAATCTTTGGGTTCTTCCTTTGGAATCTTATCTATAACAACCTTAATTAATCGCTTAATTAGTTCGTCTAAATCTTTTTCCTTTATAAATAATACTTTATCCATTCGTACCAATTTTAAAGTTAAAAAATTGGCTTGTTTGAATATTTGGAGGTTATTAAATTACTTTTAGTTTCGCAACTGATCTACTAATATTTACAGCATTTTCCACCGCTTTCTGCTTATCGTATTTTGAGAATGAGACAGACGATTTATGACCTGTCATTTTTTTAATTTCATTTTCAGAATAACCTTTGTTCAGTAGGGTAGTGACAAATGTCCGCCTTGCCGTATGAGGTGAAACACGTTCGTATAAATGACGTTTTGCGGTTGTTTTTTGTTTTTTCCAAATCGTTTCAGTAGTAATCCTGTTCAATCCTGCCTTTTTACATATATCTTTAATCAATGGATTTATATAATTAATTTTACGTTTTGTCAAAGTAGGTAATTCGCCATCGTAACTGTTCAATATTTTACCAACAAACGGAAAAATATTCGTAGGAATCGCACAAATAACGCTTGTCTTTTGCGTACTAATTACAAACATTTCTTGTTCTTCAATCGTCTGTATATTTGATTTTTGGATTTTATTCCAATCACCAATACGTAATCCTGTAAAACAGGCTAATAAAAATCGGTTCTTAATTTCCTGTACAATTTCAATATTATATCCTAAATGTTTTTCAGTAATTTGATAATCATATAATATTCGTAAATCTTTCATTTCCAATGCCACATGATTCGTATTAGTTTTAAACTTTCGTATAATTGAGGTTTTACTATTTTTCGTAATTCCTTCCTCAATTGCCAAAGTCCAAACCCTTTTAAATTCCGTCAAGACTTTGTTAACTGATGTTCTATAAAAATCAAGATTAAATAAATAATCACAAAAATCATTATAAAAATTAACGTCTATATCTTCAAAAGTAGCTGTATCATTAAACCGTTCAATATGCATCAATACACGTGGCAAACCTGCCTTATTGGTTTTACCTTTTAGTCTATTATGTACTATTTTAGTAAAACCCAATATTGTCATGTCGTCCTCAGATTTTGCGTTAAATCGCTTATCTAAAGCCCTCTTAGCCTTATACTTTGTAAACCGTTCACCATTCATTTTCATATCTAAAAGAATGGTTTGTAATTCTAATTTATACAATTCTAATTGTTCATTCGACTTTTTAGAAATTGCGTTTTTACCTTTAAAACAATAATTTTTAAAGTCCCATTTTTTTACAGAAGCGTACAAACCAACAGGATAAACAAGTGGTTTAGACTTGTCCTGGTATATCATATATACGGGCGTTTTGCCTTTGCTTTTAGTATTTCTTAAATTAAATCTAATTTTTCCCATATTTGCATCGTTGTTAAATGGTTGTTGCTTCTGATGCTTTAAAATACGCAAATATGCACAAAAAAACATAAACGATTATTTGATAAGCTGTATTTTATGTGTTTTTATGTGTTTTTATGTGTTTGAAGAGGATTAGTAAGGACTATAAAAAACTCATAAAACACTTATTTTTAACCTATCTAAATATTCCGTTGTTGAAAATCATATAAAAAGGCTGTATTTTTGAATTATGCTTATGAATTGATAAGTGTAAAAACGGCTGTATATGAGTAGAAAAAAATCAACAACACAAAAGGAAAAGGAAGGCACTTTGAAACCTTCACGAAATGTAGTGGATAAAACTGCACCTTTGAAACGATGGATAAAAGCACCGATTAAATTAAATGACAATGCAAAGGTAATCTATACAGCAGTATTGGGAATGTTGATTAAAAATGAAGTTGCAACGGCTTTAGATACTTACTCTGTGGCAATGTTTGCGTTTTGGTTAGAAGTTTTTGAAAATGTAAGTAGTAATGCAAAAACTGATACGAGAAGTAAATCAAAATGGATTCAAGAATTTAAAGGCGGTTCTACGAATATTACTGGTTATTTTACTGCCATAGAAAAGTCTGATGCTAAAGTGCAGTCATATATGAAAAAATTAGGATTATCTATTAAAGATAGACAAATGATAACGGCATTCATGGAAAATAAAGGTGAGAATGAAGAAGATTCTTATGATATGATGTTAAGAAAAATTGCGGAAGCTGAATAGATGATAAATAACACACTTGCTGAACAGTACATTAATCATGTCACAAATGGGAAAATCGTTTGTGGTTTGACTACTATTCAAGCCGTGCAACGTCATTTGTCAGATTTAGGCAAAGCTGAAAATGATGATTTTGAATATTATTTTGATAGGAAAAGGGCAGTAGTAGCTTGTCAAGCTATACGGATGATGCCACACACTTCGGGAAGCGTTGCAGGTAAGCCCTTCCAACTTGAAGGATGGCAAAGTTTTATAGTTTGGTCGTTGTATGGTTGGAGGAAAAAAGTAAATAAATCAAGTCGTTTTCGTAAAGCTTATATTAAAGTGCCACGAAAAAATGGGAAAACGGAATTTTTAGCTGCAATTGCTAATCTTGATTTAATGTTTTTCCCTGTCGATGGTGGCGAAATGTTTTGGGCAGCGACTAAAAAGGAACAGGCGAAAATTGGTTGGCATCGTCAAAAGAATATGATTAACCGTTTGATTAATCGTAGTAAATCAGTTAAAAAGAACTTTTCTACTAATGTAAATAAAATTGTTTCTAAACGTAGCGGAATGACTTCGGGGTCAATTGGTAGGGATTCAAAAACAGAAGATGGACACTTAGTTTATCGTGGTTTTGTAGATGAATATCATGCACATCCTGACAGTTCGCTTGTAGATATTTTAGAAACTGGAATGGGTGCTTTTGAATCGCCTTTGTTGTTTATTATCACAACGGCTGGTTATAATATGGCTTCCGCTTGTAAGCACCTCGAGGATAATTATAAAGACATTTTAAGCGGTCAAAAATCGAATGATAATATATTTATTATGATTTTTGATTTAGATGAAGGTGACGACTGGGAGGATTCACGAAACTGGGCAAAGGCGAATCCTTCAATTGGTGGTGCTTTGAAAGAATCATTTTTGCCTTATCAATTTTTAAAGACAAAAACGGAAGGAGCAGCCGCAATGTTAGCCTTTAAGGTTAAGCATTTAAATATATGGACTAATTCAGAGATTAGTTGGATAAGTATTGAAAACTGGCGAAAGTCGGCACAAATGATGCAACACGTCACCAAACAATCATTATTAGGTAAAGATTGTTACGGTGGTTTGGATTTGGCTTCTGTATCAGATTTAACGGCTTTTTCGTTGTATTTTTCCCTTCCGAATGGTGAAAGTGCATCACTTTACTGGTTCTGGGTCCCCGAAAAGTCAGCCATGCAACGGGCGAAAAAAGATAATGTAAAATACTTAGAATGGATAAATCAAGGTGTTATAACTGCTACTCCTGGTAATGGTACAGATATGGCAATTGTTTGGCGTGACATTTCTAATATTTGTAAAACGTATAATGTAAAAGCTATTGGTTGTGATGCGTGGAGCGTTCGGGAAATAGAAAAGTTGGTGGATGATGATGGATTTGAGGAGTTTTACGCAGTTTCTCAAACCATGGGTAGTATGTCAGGACCTACAAAAGCACTCGAAAAGGAAATTATTAATTATCGTCACCAACATTTTAACAATGAAGTTTCTACATGGAATTTTCAAAATGTGACTTTAAAGATAGACCATAATGAAAATTGTAAACCTGACAAAGACAAATCAAAGGAGAAAATTGATGGTGCTGTGGCTTTGGTAATTGCTAAAGCGGTGCAGGTTTCTAAAAAGGAACAGGAAAACGTTTATGAAAAGCGTGGAATAAGATTATTATAATATGTTTATATTAATTGTCACATTGAAAAATGGCAAAAAGTATGCTTTTGATACTTTTAATGTTTGTTCAGAAAAAGCAGTGATAACTGGGGTTTTAGTATTTCCAAATATTACTAAAACGGTTTGTTTCAATATTATTGAAAATGTTTATTTTGATATAATAAAAACCAAATGAAATTTGATGTTGCAATTTTAGATTTAATTCGTTTAACATTTCAGTTTTTGAAATCTTCATTAATTGCTATTTAAAATTAAATTTTCCAAAAAATAAATTGCATCTTCTAAAAAGAAGAATGATTTATATTGTTTTTTTTCGGTGTCACTTATTTTTTCATAAATAACATAATCATTTTTAAGACTTATTATTGCAACTAAAATGTATTTGTCACTTTCTATTAAAGTCACAACGGTATTAAAATGTTCTAATATTGCATTGCATTTTTCCAGTAAATCTCCATACGTTGGCATTAGTTCTTCCCTTTTACACCTTCATAATCCATTTGACCCCAAACAGTAGCAGTCGAACTGCTTACCAAATGCCTAAAAAAGTCTTTCATTAAACTTGTGATTAATTGTGTTCTGCTTTTGGTAGTCGAGAACGGTTACAAATATATATTATATAATAATAAAAACCAAATGAAATTTGATGAAAAAAATAAACAATTGATAGTTTCAACAATTTTTCATAAATTTGAAGTAAATTATTATTGGTTTCAATAGATTTTAAATCTGAATGAGTTTATTTAGCAGGGTCAAAGACTTTTTTACTGGAAAAGAAAAACGTTCAATGGAAAGCGTT
>JBGCFH010000086.1:0-5261 GCA_045106825.1 Saprospiraceae bacterium
CCTATTCATGGCAAGTGTAACAATGGAAGCACAACGTTTCTGTTATGTCGATGTAGAAAAAATCTTAGAAAGTGTAGAAGATTACAAAACTGCACAATCAAAGTTAGATCAGTTTGCATCTAAATGGAATCGAGAAGTTGCTCAAAAATATAAAGAAATTGAGCAATTGTACAACAAATATCAAGCGGATAAAGTCTTGTTGAGTGATAATGCACAAAAACAACGTGAAGACGAAATTATCCAAAAAGAACAAGAAGCTCGTGACTTTCAGAAAGCGAAGTTTGGACCAGAAGGTGAATTGTTCAAGAAACGTCAAGAGTTGGTGAAACCGATTCAGGACAAAGTCTATGCAGCGATTGAAGCATATGCTCAAAAACGTGGTTTTGACTTTATTTTTGATCGTTCATCTGATGCAAGTATGCTTTATGCAAATCCAGAATTGGATAAAACACAAGATTTGATTGACAATATTAAGAAGTAATGTTCTAATGTTTGATTGTTCGAGTGTTCTGTTGTTCGAGTGTTGTGAAACAGTCAAACAATAGAACACTTAAACATTAGAACACATAAAATAAATCATTAACAATTAATTAAAACATGAAAAATTTATTAACGGCGGCGATTGTATTATTGGCATTTGTATTAATGTCTGTGAAGTATGGAGAAGTACAACAAACACCTAAACAGGTGAGATTTGGTCATATAGATATGACTGATATCTTAAAAGATATGCCACAGCTTAAGCAAGCAAGAGCAAAAATGGATGCGGAACGCAAAAGTGCAGAGAAAGCAATACAAGATAAACAAATGCAAATGCAAAATAAATATGTTGCAGCCGCACAAAAAGCACAAGCAGGACAATTGACGCAAGTCGAGCAAAAACAAGTCGAGCAAGAATTGTCTCAAATGGAACAAGCTTTGGCTAAACAGCAGCAAGAGCTAACCGAGAATTTTATTAAGAAAGAACAAGCATTATTAGAACCGATTCAAAAGAGAATTGATAAAGCAATCGATGATGTAGCGAAAGAAAAAGGTTACCGTTTTATCTTTGATTCTTCAAAAGGTGGATTCGTATTGTATGGTCGTGATTCTGATAATGTTATGAAATATGTAAAACCTAAATTAGGAATGTAATAGATTTCAAATCATAGGTTTATAAAAAGCAGTTTGCAGTAGTTTTCAACTATCGCAAACTGCTTTTTTTGTTATTTGTAACTATTCAGCATTTATAAGATGCTACGTTTAATCGGATTTTAATCCGATTTTTTAGATGGTTTGCCATGAAAAAAATACTCGGAAACATAAAATTGAGTGTTTCATTAACCCTTTTTCTATATGTAGAACCGAGTTTTCAACCCAATTAAATGCAGAATATTTTTTATGAGAAACCCTTTAGACCTTATAGATTTTAAATCTATAAGGTCTTTTTTTGAAAGCTTCTTTTAATATCAGGTTTTCAACATATTAAGTGTTGATAACTCACTCGTTGCAACATATCTGATCATACTTGCAATTCATTCTATTACAAATTATTCCATATTTGTAATGTATTAAAAAATATAAAATAGAAGTGAATTATTAAGGATTTGAGCAAAGTGAAAATTACGAGAAAATGAAAACTACTCGGTTAATTTAGGTGTAATTCAAATTGTCGCACTTTCTTTTTTCCACAGGTAAAACCTGTAGTTACTCATATTGAACTCTTCCAGAGTTCTGTAAAATGCTCACATCTCAACCTTGGAAAGGTTGAATGGTATAAAACGACAATTCGTTAATTTTTATTCAATTTTAGGTGTGATAATTAACAGGCTTTAAAAACTCAAATAACAAAAAAGCAACTTTATTTTACTTTTTCTAATAACAGAGGGTAATACTCTCATTGCTTTTTACACTAATATATAAATAGGACTAAAAAGGTCTTAAAGAAATCTACAGTGCTAATAAAGGAGTATGCCGAAAATCCTGTAAAGAGTAGGTGATTAAATTTTTAAATAAAGAAATATGACAGTAATTTTTTTTCACAGTGAAAAGAACCTCGCAAAGACAAAAATCAACTATATGCAAGATATATCGGGTATCTATATCGTTGCGTTGGACGAAATCGAAAACTATTAAAATTCTATAGGATTCCCACATTATTAACTTTACAAATCAAATAGTTGCTTGCTTCGTTTTGCAGAACCGACAACTATATAATTTTTTTATTAAAAATCAAAAATTTTATATTATGAAAATGTTTATTCTATCATTAATTGGTATAATAGTATTATCTATTAGCATTCAGGCACAACCACTTCATAATCAAGAGCACATTGACTTATTAAAAAGCATTGAAAAACTTAAATCAACGCCCAATAAAAGTCAGCTAACACAGATTCGTCAGGCTATGCTAAAATTAAACAATGAAGGACGACTCAATCCAAACTATCGAAAGTCGGCAGGATGTAAAACTGCACTTACAATCTCGCCAAATTTGACCGCTCTTGTACTAGATAAACGCCTAAATGATATGGCTCAAGAACAAGCTGTATATCAGGCATCTGTACAGAGAGTTACACATGATAACAGCAATTATGGTAATGATTATGGTAAGCGTGCAAGAACATATGTATTAAGAGGTGGAGTATTTGAAGCTTGTGCTGGTGATCCGTTGTCTAATTCTCCTATGGGATGGATGAAGAGCGAAACTCATTACCGTCCTACTTGGAATTTAGATGGCGAAACCGTGAATTCTGTAGGATTTGGAGCAGCAGTAGGCGCTGACGGAAAATGGTATGTTACCGCTGTATGGGCCAACATGACGGAAAATACGGCTCCTACAACTTCCACAAATACAAATGAACCGAGTACAACAACTGCTTCTAACACTTTCGAAGAAGGAGAAACAATCGAAGTACGACATAACGGCAAATGGTATGAAGGTACATATATCATGAATAATAGTAGATATACGGCTCCGCACAAGGTTAGATTTCAAGTTGAATTAACTGTTTATACGAGTCACTTTAGTGACGAAGATATCAGAAAATCTACTAAAAAAAATAAGAAACCTAAATCTAATACAACAAACTCCAAAATCTTCAAGGTAGGAGAAACTGTCAAAGTACAATACAACGGCAATTGGTATGAAGGTACATATGCCGCAGATTATAGTAGATTTTATCCTATGACCCCACACTACGTTAATTATCAATTTCAATCAAATACTTATACAAGTTTCTTTAGTGACGAAGACATCAAAAAATCGACTAAGAAAAATAAGAAGCCTAAATCCGATACTGCCAACTCCAAAGGAAAAACCTTTACGATAGGAGAAAAAGTCAAAGTACAACACAATGGCAATTGGTACGAAGGAATATATACTGCAGATCATAGTAGTTTTTACTCAACGACTCCACACTACGTTAAATTTCAAGATGGATTATATACTTACAATAACTACTTTAGTAACGAAAATATCAAAAAATCTACTGGAAAAAATAAGACACCTAAATCCAACAAAGAACCGAACTCGAATACAACAAATTCCAAAGAACCGAACTCGAATACAACAAACTCCAAAGAACCGAACTCGAATACAACAAACTCCAAAGGGAGAACTTTCGAAGTGGGAGAAAAAATTAAAGTACGACTTGATGGTAAATGGTATGAAGGTACATATAGCATGGATTTGGGCATGCAAGAAACGCCACATTCTGTTAAAATTGGATATGCCAGTACTAAGGTTAGTAACGAAGACATACGTAAGTATACAGCGAAACCCCGGAAATTCATAAAAATAACAAGAAGGCCAGAGTCAAGTACTATAAATGCTACTCAATTAGAAGATGAAATAATAAGAGAAATAAATGTAATGCGTGTTAATCCCAAAAAATATGCAAAAAAAATGACAAGACTAAAGGAAAACTATATTAAAATCAATGAAGGATGGTATTTAAATATGTTAGAAGCAGGCTTGATTTCTATAGGGAACGATGCAAAAAAAGCTGAACACGAATTATATCTTAATGAACTTATTGCTGAATTAAAAAAGTCGAAAAAATTAAGCAAATTAGATAAAAACACAAAATTAATGAATTGTGCCAGAATTTTAGCTACTGATAAAGATGCTAGAGGACATACCGATAGCAGAGGTGGAGGTCCTCAAGACCGTGCAAGAACTGCTGGTTACAATGGTGGTGTATCAGAATGTGTATTTGTAGGTACCACTGCTTTCTTCGTAGTTGGTGGATATTTAATAGATGCGGGGGTAGAATCAAGAGGTCACCGAAAAAATTTAATGAGTTCAAGTGCAAAAGAAATTGGTGTATCTTGTTATGATTTTGGAGGTGGTCACACCCTAAAAAATGTCATTAATATGAGTTCGGGTGAGAGGTAAGCGAATTAAAACTAAGACAGCATTCAATAAAAGTAGATGATGACTATTTGTTTACAATTAAAATAGTACAGTAAAATGGTCTTCAAAAACACATTATCATAATGACAGATTTGATTGTAAATTCAATTAGACAGAAAAATTAGTTTCATAAAACGATGGTAAACTGAAATTATGTATGTCATCAATCAAAGTCATTTAATCATCAAAATAGATATTAACTGTTTTCATTCTATGAATTTAAAGCTTCATTTGTGTAAAACAAATGGGGCTTTTTTTGACAAGTTCCTCGGTGTAGTTGGTGAGGTAATCTCATAAGTTTTTGATTTTGAAAAAGTTTAAAATCGCTTGTTTAGACGGATTGAAATCCGCCTCTTTAGATGGTTCTTCGTAAAAAAAGCCATCAATAATCACTATTGAACATTACAATTTAAAAACCAGAAAAAGTTCCGTCATTCCTACGTAGACAGGAATCTCCTAACCGTAAGAACACAAAATTGAACTTAGTACAAAATTGAGTTTCAAATATTTGGGAGATTCCGACCTACGTCGGAATGACGGAAAAATTCAAGAGTTCTATCCTTTAGGAATCACAACTGTCTGAATCGCTTGTCCATCAATCGACAAATTCACCGTTTGACCATTCAAATCAATAGAATACGTCTTTGTTTCTGTTCCTTCATTTAGTAAAACAACAACGATATTATCATCTTGTTGAACTGCCGTAACTTGTAAATCTTTATCAGAATTTTCCAAACCGATACGTTTCGCACCAGGACGAATATATTTACTAAAATGAGCCAAGGTGTAATAAATCGGTGTATAATAAACTTCATCAGCTTCTGTATCTACGATAACTGGAGCAACACACCAGTTTTTAAACCAA
>JBGCFH010000087.1:0-12623 GCA_045106825.1 Saprospiraceae bacterium
CTGCGTCTATATCAACATCTACGTCCACGTCTGCATCAACATCGACATCAAAATCAAATGAACCAATGTCCAAAACTCCAATGATTACTGTAAACCAATACAATAAGAAAATTAATAATAATATAGTGTAACCAATTACGGCTGGTGAAAATGCGAAATCTAAGAGTTCTTTCATTTTATATTGGTTGATGACAAAAGTTGAAGATAAAACTTTTGTGTGGTTTGTGTTTTATTTTGATAGTTGTAAAATGAGATTTTTATTGGATAAATGTTGGTTTTGTTCGGCAGAAATGATTATTTATTCGATAGATGTTAAATTATTTTAACAAAAATGATAGTTTTACTATTGTTTTTGTTTGTAAAACAATTTCAAGGATAATTTTTGAAAGCACTATTTTTATTCTTCCAGAACAACACGAAATCCTACATCGTTAAATTTTGAACTTGCTATTTTATAAGCTCGATAATCTACACGAGATTTTGATGCTTTTTCATTAAAAGAACCACCTCGAATAACTTTTAAATTACCCTTACCAACTTTTTCTCCTGACGGATCACGAATGATTATTTTTTTATTTACAAATTGTTTGAAATAATTTTCACCATACCAATCACTACACCATTCCCAAGCATTTCCAGTCATATCATAAAGTCCTAAACTATTTGCTTTTTTCAAACCGACAACATAAGTATCTCTTGAATTATTAGCATTCCAAGAAACAACGTTTAAATCATTACTTCCAGAATAGCTAAGATTTGATGATCCGCCTCGTGCTGCAAATTCCCATTCGGCTTCAGTAGGTAAACGATAAGTCTTTCCTGTTTTTTGAGATAGCCATTCGCAATAAGCAACTGCACCATGCCAACTTACACCTACAACAGGATGATTATCATAGCCTTTTTCGATTTTCCAAACGTCCTTTTCTTTATAAATTCGAGAATTACGTTGCTTTATTTTATCTAACCATTCATTATCAGAATCTTTGATACCTTTTTCTTTTACAAAGTCCAAAAACTCCTTGTTTTTTACTTCGTATTTTCCAATCCGATAGCTCGACACCGCAACTTGTACACGAGGATTATCAAGACTTTTATCGTTATCATTTCCCATATAAAAATCACCGCCAGTAACAAGAACGGTCGAAGGCGTGTGAATTGTTAAAACAGGCTTCTTCGTCTTCGTAGGTGGCTTTTGTTCGGGTGTGTTTCCACTATTCGGTTCTCTCTCTTCTTGAGGAAGTTGTTGTGTAGGATAATTATCATTGTCTGGAATAATCTCTACATCTGGAGGATTATCACCTTGTTCTTGTTGTGTATTCGGTTTGTTCGTTTTTACAAGACGAATCGTATTTAATGTTTCTATGGCTTTCAATTTTTTATTTAATTTGAAACGTTGACTCTTCGTTGTATAACCATTTTTATTAAAATTAATTTCTAATTCGGATAAAGATTGATTTTCTATTTGTTCTATTTTAAGTACATAATTACCATTCTTATCTGTATTAACACCATAAGTACCTAAGTCCAAAACGGTAGTTACTTGTACACTTTTTAGTGGTTTTTTAGTTTGATTATCTACTACTTTACCCTTTAATTGTACCAAAACAAATTCCTTAAATTCTTGATTTGTCGTACATTCTCTGGCTAACTCTGTATAAACTCTATTTGTACTATCTAATTCGTATGCTTTTTGAAAAAAGTAACAAGCCGAATCTCTTTCTAATCCTGTATAAAAATTAGGAAGTTTTTGTACTTCATTATAATATGGAACACCATGATTGAAATATGCTGTTGCAATATTTTGAAAAAATGAAATTGTATCCATTGAGAATTCTTCCGATTTATTGTATTCATAAATCGGGTCGCTTCCCAAAACCATTCTTACTTGCACATTATTTTTAAACCAGCTATTTACAACATTAATAACAGAATCCGCTAATGTAAACTGTTGATTATTAATAAAATCTAATGTGATAAACTCATTTAATAAAACCTTGTCAGGAAATGTATTTAAACACAGTTCTCGATTATCATAAGTTAGACTTTCTCCATCACAAACGCTGTTGTCCATTTTAGGAGAATAAGACATCAAAAGGATTGCTAAAACTGTCCAAAGAGGAATTGCCCAAGTCCAACCTTTGCGACCTAAAAATGGTTTTCCATCATTGAAAACATACTTTTTCCAAGCATCAGGAACATAAAAATCTAAAGGATTTTTGGCTCTATCAAGGTATTTCAAAACTGTTACGTCAGGTTCGATTCCTTGCTCAATCATTTTGCGGAATTTCTCTTCTAATGCTTTCTTTTTTATTTTTTCATCTGTCATCATCATTTCATTGATAACGACATTCATTTGGTAATCTTCAAATGCAACAGAATCTTCTGGCGGTGGATTATTTTGTAATAATTCATGTAAATGTTGTCGAACATCTTTCAACCATTCTGCATCATTTTGTCCTAAATATTCGACTAATTCTTGCCGAACTTGCTCTGGAATTTTTCCTTCGATAAACCAAGGCAAACGATTTATTAACAACAAGTTATCTAAACTCATCAATTCTAAATCATTTGTTTTTTCTGCTAATAATTTACCAATTGACAAAGTCAAATCCCAATGAATAGTTGGATAAACAGCACAAGCTGCAATCCATTTTATGATTCGTTTATCATCACCTTTGGCGTAATAATATTCCAGTGTTTTGATTAAATCGCCTTTGAATTCTATCTTTTCAAGATTCGTTGCTTTGACCTCTTTCCACTTATCAAAATCAGCTGGTTCTGTATTTTCAAACTCTTCAATTACATTCTTAAAACCAAAAACAGTCGACGGTAAAATGACAAATTGTTTTGCTAATTGTCGTTCTTTTCTTCCCCAATTTGAAGGCACATTTGGCGTCATAATCGCCTTATCTTTCCAAGCAGAAAGTATCGACGTCCATTTTGCTAACTTACCGTTTCGAGCATTTAATAAGTTATATCCATTACTTAATATTAATAATCGAGCATTCTGAAAACGATATTTTAAATCTTTCAATTTGATTCCGTTAGGCGTTACTTCATTGAAAACCAATCGAATATCTGAATCGAAATAGAATCGTTCTACCAATACATCATTATTGCGAAAAGCATCAAATAACATATTGAACATCGCTGCACGATGGTTCGCTGCCGAACGTCTATCTATCAACATCAAGTATTCTGGTGGTCGAGTTTGTTGTGTGTATTGAAAGTTAATTTGTCCGCCTGATTTAATGGTTGCTTTGACGGTTTCTGTAATATTTAGACGATAAAACTGATCTTCGGTTCGTTGACGCATTTGGTTCAAAGCCGAATAAAATTGCTCATTATAAATAATTTTATGGTCGTCAGGAACTTGAATATTCCAAACAAACGGTGGCTTTTTGGCATTATCTAATTCTGCAACGATTTTACGATTGTTGTCGGTGTATTTTATAATTATCCAAAACAAAACGCCTATTAATAAGGATAATAGGAATTTTAAATGAAATTGAATTAATAAAATTAAAAACGTTGCTACAATAATCGCAATACCAATAATTGGCATAATCAGATTTAAAATCCAATTGAAGTTAATAACAAAATAGTCTGTCAAAGTCGATTTAGGAACATCTTCTTCTTGTAATTTTTCTATAAATCGTTCTAATTTATTTGAAAAAGAATAACTTTCACTAAATGGATCATTAAAAATATTTTCAACTGGATTTTGTTCAACGGAAATTTGTTCTACTCTTGTTTTTGTTTCTGGTTGTTGTTGTATTGTTGTAATTGGATTGACTTGCGTTTTTATCGCAATTAATACCTCTTTTGCTTCTGCATGTAAATCTCCTAATAATTGTTCGTAAGCAGCATCAGGATTTTCTTTAGCCAATTTGGAAAGTTCAAATTGATAATTAGAAAAATTAACACTGTAAGGAATGCGTAAAATGGCTTTTGTAAATATTAGTCGATTGGTTACTTTTCTGAAATAATAGAAGAGTCCACCAATCAATAATCCAATATATAAAGCTGCGAATAATCCGCTATATTGAGCAGTCAAATTTCGCCAATTTTCCTCCATTATATGATAGGCTTTCGCCCAATTTTCCTTAGGTTGAGGTACAAGTAAGTCATCAATTTTTTGTAGAACAGGAAGAGGACGAGGTTTTAATTCCGCTATATCATAAGATTGTTCTTCTTTTTGTTGTGTTATCGTTGTGTCACCTGCAATAATATCAATTTCAACAAAAACGGTATCAATAATCGTTTCTCGTAGTTTCGGATGCTGAAATGCCATTGAGACACAAATTTGCACAAAACCAGTATCTTGAGCATCGTAATTCAAACAACCTTTTCTGTCAATAGAGTAGGAAACGATACGATTACTATCGGTATCTTCATGCAAACCATTACATAAAGTATAGGTTAATTTGCGTTTTTTCTGATATTTTTCATAATCTATTTCTACACGAAAATTCGCATCAGTGCAAACATTTCCTGTTGTGTCCATTATACCGATTGTAGAAATTGTATTAATCGGCAAATCTAAATACTGATTTGCGGATTTAGATATGCTTTTTTGTATCAAAATCACACTCATTAATACCACTATAATCAATCCGCCAATAATCCAAATCCATTTGGTATATTTATTTTTTTGTTTTTTTTGATTCGTAGACAGCGGTTTTTCTGAGAATTGTAGACTTTGTTTTGCTTCTTCAAACAACTCATAAAATAACTTTTGCTCTTCTCTATTTTTGGCAAAAATCGGTGCTAATCGAGTTTTTAAGGCTTCGGGTTTGATTTCTTCAGGCAATTGTTTCATCAAATGTTGCAATCGCAACTGCTGACCTGTACCGACACGAAATCCATTTGCCTGCAAAGCAGACATTAATTGTGCTAAAAGTTGATATGTTTGATTATTTGGCATAATGTACTTCCAAGTTGTACTTGGAAGATTTATTGTTATTTATTTTTTCTTCCAAGTTCAACTTGGAAGTACTTAACAGCTACTTTATTTCAGAATGTATTCATATTCTTTCCTAATCCATGTATATTTCCAATCTTGCCATTTATTTACTAAACCTGCTTTCACAGGATTTAAAACAGCATACCTCACTTGATTTCTAAACTCTCTTCTATCTCTAATTTTTCTATCAAACGTTTCTCTTTGCCAAAATTTTCCTTCTTTTCCTAAAATCTCATTTGATTTTACGGCAGTATGTCTTTTATGTCTTTGTAAGATTTTAGTTAATGGTTGATTAAGTTTATAAACTACTAAATGTACATGATTTGACATGATACAATAACAAACCATTTTCCAAGTTTTATCATTTAAGTATTTCAGACTATCCTGAACAATTTGTGCTACTTTCGGATTTTTTAAGTGTTGAATTTTATTTTGTGGATTATCCAATAAATAGTCATATTTCCCAAAGTGCAGTGAATGTAATTTATTCAATGTTTCTTGTAATTCTTCTCCTTCAATACCTTCTTCTTTCAGTTTTTTAATTTGAAATTCTTTTTCATCTTTCAATTGTTCAAGGATATGTTTAGGAATACTTCCTTCTAAATTATAGGTTAGAGCGAAAACACTATTTGGTGGATGCCAATGTGGTAATTTTCGTTTGTAATATTCCTTTGCCATAAGTTATAAGTACTGCCGAGTTGTACTCGGCAGATTTATTGTTATCTAATTTTTTTCTTCCAAGTATAACTTGGAAGTACGTTTTAACGTCGTCTACGTTTTCGTCCACTTCCCAAATTCCCTTTCAACAACTCCAAGTCATCTTTATTCTTCGCCAAAACAGAATACGAAGTCAACAAAATCGCTTTTTCCTTATCCGATAAACCCTTAACATCCGCTAATTTTGAAACATCAAAATTTGACTTTTTCAAAAATTGCATCCAAAAAATCAACTCTGCTGTGGCTGGTTGTTTTTTTAATTTCAAACCATTGCGAATGCTTTCAAAATGAGCCACTAATGGTTCTAATTTTTGTTGTTCTACAGCTTTTAGTTTTTCTATTTCTGCTGCTGATTTTTCATTAAAAATAGTAGCATTTAACGACTTTAAAGCTAAAATACTCAATAATGTTTCTGTACCAGGAAAATCAATGTGAAAGTAAATTACACGACGCAAAAACGCATCAGGAAGATTTTTCTCTGAATTGGAAGTGATAATAATAATCGGTCGTTTATCTTTATTCGCTTTGTAGTTTTTATTGATTTGAGGAATAGTAAACTCCAAATCTTCGATAGCTGCTAAAACATTATTTGGTAAATCACGAGGAGCTTTGTCGATTTCATCAATCAAAACAACCTTGCGTTCGTTAGCGATAATCGCTGCACCTAAAGCATTGTAACGAATAAACATTTGTTCAATCGCATCATTATTCAATGCAACATCGCTATTTTGATTAAACTGAAAATGACCTAATGCATCATATGTATAAAATAAATCATTTGCGGTCGAAGTCGTTTGTGAATTAAAACGCAATGGTTTTCCTAAACCGAAAAAATGTGCAATATGAAATGCTAATTGCGTTTTTCCAGTGCCAGGTTCGCCAGTCAACATCAAAGGCTGACCTAAAGTCAAGGCAACGTTTACAGCATCTACCAAACCATCAGAAGGTAAGTATAACGAAGGGTTATTCAAGTTCTCATTATCTTGCCAAGATTGTAATTTTCCCGTTCCTGTTTTTGCGTACATTTTTTATATTTTTGGACACGAATTTTCACGAATTACACGAATGTTAATAACGCAATTAGTGAAATTTGTGTTAATTAGTGTCTAATCTTACTCATTTGCTATTTTATAAACTAACTCTTGAAAACGCTCAATATCAGTCATATTCAAGGTTTGATTTGTATCGTATTGTTTTCGTGCGACTTGCTTTAATCCTGCGACCAAAATATCGACGATTTCACCAATTTTTGATTGATTTCGTTCGCCTAAGTCCCGAATCCATGATTCTACTAATTGTCGTTCGACAGGTTTCAAGGATTTCATCATCGTTGCTACTTCCAAATGTTTGATTTGCAAAGATTGAAGTTCGTCTTTAATTTCTTCAAATTCTGCTTTTACACTTTCTTTGTGAATATCATAAATATAGACCACAAAGAAAAATAAAAACGTTGGTACTTCATCATTTGGTGATTTGAACTGATTGATTATCCATTCTAAGTATTCTTTTGTAAAATCTTTCCACTTTTCAGCAAACACTTCAAAAACCGTTGCCACATAATCATATTCTAATTTTGGCAAACCAGTTTCTAAATACTGTTCCATTGTCTTATCACCTAACTCAAACCGTTTACTAAAGTATTTGGCGAAAGCCTTTTGGCTACGTTTCAAATTTCTACCTAACGGCAAATCTTCCAACATCAAACGATTATTTGCACCTCGAAGACACAAAATGGCATCTTCTTCTTCGTCTAACTCATCTAAAATGATTTCGATAATCATACGTTCCGTAAAACTATCTGGTTGTTGAGTCGGACAAGCAGGAACGAAATAAAACTGAAACGGTACTTCACCTTCTAATTTTAAATCAAATGCTTCCCAAAACGAATCTGCAACGGCTTCTCGATTACAATTTACTAAGTGGATTTCTCCAATATCTTCCGTAATACTTAATGTTCGTATTTTGTCCGCCAGAATCGTTTGTCCACTTTGAGAATCCAAACCATACGATTTTGCAATTTGCTTACGTAACTCATCAATCTGTGCTTCGATGGCAATAATATCTTCACTAAGTTTAAACTCTTGGTCTAAACTTAATCCGCCTTGTAGTTCTTTCTTTTTGAAAAAAGCTAACTTTTTCTCAGCAGTTTGTAATTGATTTTTAAGTGCTTCTATTGCCATGTATCAGTTTTCAGTAAACAGTATTTAGTCGGCAGTATTTTATGATAAACCTAATTCTTTATTGACTTTAGCAAGTTCTTTTTCAAATTCTGCAACTTTATCTTGAGCTGCAAATTCTTGGTCAAGGCTTAAACCTCCAGCTAAAATTCTATTTTTATATTGACCAATTCTTTTTTCAATAAGTGCTTTTCGATCTTCTAAGTTTTTACGTTTTTCATCTGACAAATTATTATTGGAAATAGTTTTTTCTACTGTTTCAATATTGCCGTTATTTTCATTCTTTTTTAAAATGCCCATTTTTGGTAATTTCCACTTCCAGTTTTCTTCATTTCCATATAATGCCCAATTAAACGCATTAATCGGTTTGTCTTCCTTAAATATAAAACCTCTGGTTAATTCAATATCAACTGGCGTAATTGATGTCGTTTCGATATACGCTTTTGCATTTTTGAAAGCGTCTTCCAACGTATTCTCACCATCAAAGAACGTTAAATTTTGATAAAAACGTACAGCAAAATCCGTTGCTTTTCTGTCATTAATCGGAACAGAAGTAGCAATAACCGTTCTAACATTGTTCTCTTGTAGTAATTTTACTTGGTCTTTTGTTGCACAACCATTTAAAAATACAAATTGTAAATTCGGTTCAGTTCCCATTAAATTGGCTAATCCGTTTGCATTTGCCAATGTTCCATCAATCTGCAAACCTTTGCCCGAAGCATGTCCACCATAGTGTATCAAGCCGATTTGACCTTTGTATAAATTAAAATATCTAAAAATTTCATCCACAGAACTTACCGTTACGACCTCAATATTTCCACCAGCTTTCTCAAAATGCTTTAAAGCATATTTGACTTCTTTCTCTTCTTCTTGTAGATTTTTTAATGGAACATCAGTATCATTTGCAAAGACTAATAAGGCAACAACTGGCTTTGTGTTTTCAAGTTGACGAATCGGTTGAGTTGGTAACGATTCGATTGGTAAACTCTCTTTTTCATTATCGCTTTTTGGAGAAGAACCAAATTGAGCAATGATATCGGGATTAAAATGTCGGTCTTTTAAATTATCTGTAAAGCCATTAATCCCATTTACTAACTGTGCTTTTCGAACTCTTTTTTGCTCATCAGTTAATAAACCTAAGTTTTCATTTTTTTTGAGATCATTATATTGCATTTTAAAAAGCAACGTATCACTTGCTTTATTGCCTTTTAATACTTTTGAAAGCTCAGTAAGTGACAAATCAATATCTTCAATTAATATGGTTTTAATCTTTAATTTTAATTCGTCTATATCTTGTAGTTTGGAGTAGTTCATTTGGTAAGGTTAAATATTAAAATTATCTGATTACAGAATTTAAGAATCCAAATTAAGAAATATTCACACAAACGTCAAGTAAACATAAAAAAAACGCCATTTTACATAATTTGTAAAATGACGTTTCTATAAAAAATGTGGAGTTGCAGAGATTCGAACTCTGGTCCAGACAAAGTGCCCGAGAGCCTTCTACACGCTTAGTCACGGCTTAGATTTTCGAGTAATAGATAGGTGCTGTAACCAACCCGAACTATTACCTTATCCTCTGAGTTTTCTCCAAAAAGTCGAGACCCGCTTTCCGAATAGCCTAAAAGAGTTTGATGTGCGATACGCTGTGTATTAGGCGTCAAGCGCACGGCACAAAAGCATTATAGTAGGATTCTACTAAGCTGCCATAGCATAACGTGAGTTAGTGCCATTTAAAAAGTGTTTGATAGACATTGGTGACGAGCTAATACTATCATTGCCCGACGTGCTTACTAACTTGCTGCTTTCCTGTCGATACCATTCAACCCCAGTTTTTAATTGATAATTGACAATGGAAAATTGATAATTATCGTATTGTCTTCAAAATATAGATTTACACTTTTGTAAATTTCATTTTGAACGAATGACAAAGATACTAACGTTATCTTGGTTTTTAAAGTTCATTTTATCTTTTGATAAAAATAATTATTTCTAAAAGTCCATTTTTGTTTTTATAATTGTTTTAAATTTCACTATTTTTATCAAAACGTGTTAATAATATAACAAGTCACTTATTCATAAATATACGAATACTGAATAATCTGAGAGAAACTTGATTTAGTAAATTGAAAATAATCAGCGTATTCAGTGTTCCCATCACATAAAAAATGAAAATCGGAATCATAAGAGAAGGCAAAACGCCACCAGATACAAGAGTTCCTTTGACACCAAAGCAATGTGCCGCAATTATTAAAAATCATGATGTCGAAATTATTGTACAACCGTCGCCAAATCGTTGTTTTACAGATGACGAATATGCTTCGGAAGGTCTGACTTTAGCTGAAAATATTTCAGATTGTGACGTATTGTTAGGCGTGAAAGAAGTGCCGATTGATAATTTAATTCCAAATAAAACCTACTTTTTCTTCTCACATACGATTAAAAAGCAATCGTATAACAGAAAATTGCTTCAAGCAATGGTTGAGCGAAATATCCAAATGATGGATTATGAAACGCTAAAAGATGAAAACGGAAAACGTGTAATTGCTTTTGGTCGTTGGGCAGGAATTGTTGGTGCTCACAATGGACTTTGGACGTATGGACAACGTACAAATGCGTTCGAGTTACCTCGAATGACCGAGTTTCACGATTTTGCGGAAGCAAAAAGATTTTATACAGAAAAATTAAAATTACCGAATCTTAAAGTGGTATTGACAGGAACTGGTCGAGTCGGAAATGGTTCTGCCGAAGTACTTGACGCAATGGGTTTTCGTAAAGTAAAACCTCGTGAGTTTGTAAATGAGCAATTTGACGAACCGATTTATGCACAGTTGGTTTGTAAAAATTATGCGAATCGAACCGCTGATAATGGATTTGATAAAGCAGAGTTTTACTCGAATCCTGACCGTTATAAATCTATATTCGATCGTTATGCTCAACAAGCGGATATTATGATAAATGGTATTTATTGGGACAATGCTGCACCGCAATTTTTTACAAAAGAAGATATGCGTCAAGAGCATTTTAAGATTGAAGTTATTGCAGATATTACCTGTGATATTGCACCAGTTGCGTCGATTCCTTCTACGCTTTATGCAACAACGATTGCAGAACCAGTTTTTGGTTACGATCCACAAACTGAAAAAGCGGAAACGCCTTATCAATCAAACACCGTTGATATGATGACGATTGATAATCTACCAAATGAATTACCTCGTGATGCTTCGGAAAACTTTGGAAATCAATTTATTACACACGTTATTGAAGAGTTGTTATATCGCTCAGAAGGTCGAATGATGCGTGAAGCGAATATTTGTAAAAATGGAGATTTAACAGAAGAATTTGAATATTTGAGAGATTATTTGAATGCTTAGAATTGGTAATGAAATCGGCTTTATATTAAGACAAAAGTAAACTAAAAGGTACAAAACGCTGCGTTTAGATAGATTAAAATCCACCTTTTTAGATACTAACAACATCTAAAGAATTGGATTTTAATCCAATTAAACGCACGATTTTTTATAAAGCGTTAAATTTCAGAAGTTTTACATTCTACTTTTTTCTAAAAAGGAAAACCTTTTAAACATTCTTTTTTCTGATTTTGATATGATTTTGGTAATTGTTTAAATTTCTTCGCCTTTACTCTAATAGAATCGGGAGCGGCAAGATGTTCGTCCAAAAATTGTTGGCAAATTTTCCCTTCGCACAAGCCTTTTTTTGTCCAATAAAAATCCTCATCTGTTTTCCAAGGTTCAAATAATCGAGCGTGTTTATCTTTCGTCATATAAGATTGATATTTCCAATCTTTGATTAAAAAAAAGATTTCTTCCCAACTTACATCTTCTTTGACATTCATTTTATTGAACCATTCTTTGAGTGTAACAGGTGTTTTGCACAACGAAGGATCCATAACTAACGTATCACCTTTATCACTCATAATCACTGGTGCGACATGATATTTCCAAGTCAATAAATCGTTTTTACCAATCTTATTGGCATCATTTATTTTTAAGACTTTCGGATATTTATTATTAAAAATTCCTTGAACAAAAATCCACACTTTCCCAGCTTTAACACCTTGTTTAGCAAGTTCAAAACTCATAGCATGTGCTCTATCTTCACAATGATTATTTGCAAAACGGAACTCGATATAATTCAAGTTTGCCAATGAATCAAAAAGCGTTTGTGCCTTGGTTTCAGTGATTTTTGAAAATACAACCTCATCGGATAATTCGAGCGGATTATCCATCGTCCAAATCTTGAATAGACAAGCTATTATGGTGAAACTCCAAATAAATATTTTGTGCATTTTTTACGCTTTTATACGCTGATATTTTAATACAAAATTACTCCTTATGTTTAGAGTCAATCCAAATCGTAACAGGTCCATCATTAAGTAAAGCGACTTTCATATCTGCACCAAATTCACCTGTTCCGACAGATTTTCCAAATTCTTTTTCGACTGTTTTTACAAATTCTTCATACAAAGGAATGGCAATATCAGGTTTTGCATCTTTAATATAAGATGGTCGATTCCCTTTTTTTGTACTTGCATGAAGTGTGAATTGACTGATAATCAATAGTTCACCATCAATATCTTGAACAGATTTATTCATTACGTCATTCTCATCATTAAAAATCCGTAGATTCAATAACTTTCTTGTCAACCAATTGATGTCGGTTTGATTGTCTTCATTTTCGATTCCGACTAAAACCAACAAACCATTTCCGATTGCAGATTTTACTTTTTTATCAATTGTGAC
>JBGCFH010000088.1:0-27769 GCA_045106825.1 Saprospiraceae bacterium
ATAAAAAAATGAACTGCATAATCATAGAAGATCAACCGCCAGCACAACGGATTTTGAAAAAGTACATTAATGATATTGGAACATTGACGCTAAAAGGTACTTTTTCAAATGCGATTGATGCGATGACTTTTTTAGCTTCTCCCGAAAATTCGGGCAAAACAAAATCTATAGATTTGATTTTTTTGGATATTCACTTACCAAAAATTTCTGGTATTGATTTTTTGAAAATGCAGCAAAATCCACCAAATGTTATTTTGACAACAGCTTTTGCGGATTATGCTTTGGAAAGTTATGAGTTTAGTGTTGTGGATTATTTATTAAAACCATTTTCACTTCAACGATTCGTAAAAGCGGTTTCAAAAGTTCCTGTCAAAACGATTCAGAATCAAACGAAAACACCACGAAAAGATATATTCATTAAGTCTGGTTATGAGTTTATAAAAATTAAAATTGATGATATTTTATTTATAAAATCAGATGCAGATTATACCGAAATTATGGTTGATGAAAAAAAGTATTTGTCGAATGAATCATTACGATATTGGAACGAAACATTAGATAATCAGCAGTTTGTACGAGTTCATAAATCGTATATTATTAATACTCAAAAAATAAAGAAAATAGTTGGTAATCAATTGTTTATCAATCAAAAAATGATTGTGCCGATTGGTCGAGCATATAAAGAATCATTCATTAATAAATTTGTGAAATAATTGACTAAGTAACGGCCCCGAGTCCTCGGGGCTGCCGAAAAATTTACAAAGTCATATGGCAGCTAAAGCAGCCGCTACTGTAAACGAAATAAAATTATAACAAACCAATAATCAAAACAACATTATGGAAAACAAAAAAATAAATCCTGAAATATTCGATTTGTACGATGATTATGCTCACAATAAAATGAATCGTCGAGAGTTTATCGACAAGTTGGGAATGTATGCGATTGGCGGCTTAACGATTCCGAGTTTGTTGAGTTATATTTTGCCAAATTACGACAATCCAGATGTACTTCCTGATGATGTTCGGATTAAGGTAAAGACAATCAACTATGATTCGCCAAAAGGTGGCGGAACGATTACTGGTCAATTGGCTCGACCAAAAGGAATGGGACGAAAACTACCAGGCATTATTGTTGTTCACGAAAATCGAGGTTTGAATCCGTACATTGAAGATGTCGGACGAAGAGCGGCTGTGGAAGGATTTATTTCGATTGCTCCAGATGCTTTGTCGCCGCTTGGAGGTTATCCTGGCAATGATGATGAAGGTCGAGCGATGCAAAAGAAACGAGATAAAAGCGAAATGTTAGAAGATTTTATTGCCGCTTTTAATTACTTGAAAGAACATCCTCGATGTGATGGAAATATTGGTGTTGTTGGATTTTGTTTTGGTGGTTGGATTTCGAATATGATGGCAGTGAAAGTGCCAGAGTTGAACGCTGCTGTTCCGTTTTATGGCGGACAACCAAAAGCGGAAGATGTTCCTCAAATCAACACTCCGTTATTGTTACAATTTGCGGAACTGGACAAACGAGTTAATAAAGGTTTTCCAGCTTATGAAGCGGCTCTAAAAGAACATAATAAAGCATATAAAGCACATTTTTATCCTAATGCAAAACATGGTTTTCATAATAATACAACACCTCGTTATGATAAAAATGCAGCTAAATTAGCTTGGGAAAGAACAATCGAATTTTTCAATAAAAACTTAAAAAAATAAACCTATGGCAAAGCCATCAAAATTCGCTATTCAAATGCGAGTTATTCACCGATATTTAGGATTTTTCTTAGCAGGAATCATGTTTGTTTACGCATTAAGTGGGATTATTTTAATCTTTCGTGATACCGATGCTTTGAAGAAAAAAGAAGCGATTACGAAACAGTTAGAACCGAATATTGCGGCAGCAAAATTAGGAAAAGCATTAGATATGCGAAAATTTCGGGTAGAAAAGGAAGAAGGAAATATTGTTTATTTTAAAGATGGAACGTATGACAAATCAACTGGTGAAGCAAAATATGTGAAGAAAGAATTACCATTTTTGTTAGGTAAAATGACGCATTTGCATAAAGCAAAATCAAGTGAACCATTGTTCTTTTTAAACATCTTTTTTGGTGTTGGTTTACTATTTTTTGTGATTTCTTCGTTTTGGATGTTTATGCCAAGTACGTCGATTTTTCGGAAAGGAATGTATTTTACAATTGGTGGAATTGTGTTGACGTTGTTGTTGCTGTTTTTATAAAAGTTTTTTTGAAAAAACTAAAAAATAGCAAACAATGTCTCGAAATTTATTGAGCGTGATATTTTTAAGACCTGACAGAAAAGTAATACAAGTGACTTCAATATTTTGGAGTCACTTTTTATTTTTGGTGATTTGAAATGTATATCTTACGATTAATTCATATAAATTCACGTTTCGCTGAAACGTAAAATAGAAATCACAATTGCTAAATTTTGCTTCGCAAAATGCTTTTTTCACGCAGATTCACGCAGATTCACGCAGATTTTTTAATAATTGGTAGAAAAAATGGTTCATTGATAATTTTTGCCAAAAGCAAAAATTATTGTTTTAAGTAGCGGCTGTCTTTAGCGGCTGTAAACAATTTCAAACAAAGACGGCAGCTACTGGCAAAAATTGTCAAACAACCAAAAAAAATAATTTTGTTAATGAAAAATCTGCGTGAATCTGCGAAATCTGCGTGAGATGATTGTTTTACAAGGCAAAACGTAATATTTTCATTTTTAAGTTTAATATCAGCGAAACATGAATAAATATGTCCAACTACTTAATAAAATTAGTTATCCGTTGATTCGAAATTAACGGATAACTTTATCAAATTTTACTCAAAAATTCTTAATCAAATATTGCTTTTTTCTTACCAATTGCATTTTTATACCAAGTTCCATGTTTGATACTGGCAAACTACTGGAAATATTAAAAATATTTTGCCTTGAAGAAGAAAAACTAACTGGCATTTGAATCGTCGGTTGCCATTGCAAACTCAAGTCATCATCAATATCGAAATTCTTTAAATGAGCTGCTGTGTAAGCCTCTAACACTTGCAAAGCATACACCACAACAACTGCAATATAAGACTGTTCCATCCATTTTCGGTATCTATCCCGAATCTCTATTAAGTTGGCATCGGTTGCATTTGGGTTGTTGGCAAAAGGGTCAATTGTTGTCGAATCTCCATCAACTCTAAATCTATACGCATCCCGATAAGTACGATACTCAACCGTATTACTATAAACAAAATAACCTGCTGTACCAACGCCTCCTAATGCAATCGGTGCTTTCCAGTATTGTCTATTGTAAAGTTGTCCTCCTCCAGGAAAAACAGCAGAATAAAACGCAGATTTTTTAGGCGAAAAACCTTTTTCTTTTAAAAAACTAAAAAAACCTGGTTTTTTAACTTTAGAAGTATCTTTTTCCATAGTTAAAGTAGAGGAAGCTGTATCTATGGTCGGAATCACTAAGGAATCGGATTGAGCATTTGCCGAAAGGCTAATAATAAAAATAATAGCCAACAATACGTATTTCATAATTATAATTTTTTGAATCATTCAAATCCACTACAAACATCAAAAAAAATAGCCAAAAGCTCACTTTTTAAGTAGAACTTTTGACTATTCTTAACGAAATAGCTTGTTAGATTGCTGTACAATTACATTGCTTTAATATAACGGTTTGACAGTTTAACAATTCAGCAATAAGTTTATTTCTTTGCTTTCCATTCCTTGATTGATGCTTCGTTCATACGAACATAATCATCATTTCCTGCTTTTTCTGCTAACTCCATTGATGCTTTTGCAGAAGCAATTGCGTCTTTATATTTTCCTAATTTAGATTCGATTAAAGCTTTACGACGAACCATCCAAAATTTTTCGTTTCCACCTTTTTCCATTGCCATATTAATCCATTCCAATGCTTGCTCTAAGTCTTTGTCTGCCATTAAGTTATAAGCTGCCGCTTGATAATAATCATTCATACTTGGTCCAGACAATGTTTTTTCGATACTACTTTGCACCATTGCATCAACTTTCGTATCAATCTCGAAACTTACCATTGTGTTTTCCCAAGATAAATCTACATTTGTCGTACCTAAACCGATAGTAGAAAAACCGATAGTAAATGTTTCAACAGTTTGCTCTAAAGTAGTTGGTTTTACAGTAAAACGAAATGCATCTTCTGCTTCTTTATAACCGCCAACGCCCCAGTGTGTCAAATTTTTATGAATAACAACTGTCCATTCATCTTTTCCAGGAATTGTATATACAGCGTAAGTTCCTTTTTTCAAATCATTCCCTTCAATAGATACATCTTTGCTAATCATTAACTTAGTAGAAGCATTTGCACCTGTTCTCCACATTTTATCGTAAGGAACTAAGCCTCCAAAAATTTCACGTCCTCTCATACTTGGACGAGAATATTCTATTTCTACATCTGTCATTCCGACAGTTTGCATAATCTTTCCTTTTGGACTTGCTGCTGGTGTTTTTACTTGAGCTTCCGCAAATAATGTTACTAAAGCCAACAAGATTACTGTAAAGATTGATTTTCTCATACTTATTATTATTTCAGTTTAATTTAAAAATAATGATTCCACTTAATGAAATTCTTAAAACAGCATAAAGTTCTAAAAATACCCAATTAAATTTGTTGTTACAACATTATTTTATGAAAAATTTAAATAAGTAGTAGTAGATAATAAGTAATAGGCAATAATATTACGTAAGCTACTTACTATTTACTACTTAGCACTTTTATTCCTTGCAGCAGTAATTTTCTCTGCCAAATCTTTAACTTCAAGGGGTTTCTTGTTTAAATAACGATGATAAGTAATAATGATTAATCGAGCCATATCTTCAGGATGATGTACACCTACTTTGTTTAAATAAACAGACAAACGAGAGCCTTCATAAAAACTCCAATTATGCCAAATCCAACGACCTAAACTAAAGTGTAGTTTAATTGCTGCTTCTGATTCTGACATTGTTTTAAATTTTGCTTTCGATTCTTTACTTATTTTTTTATTAAGTTCTACAAAACATTCTGCTAAGTCTGCTGGAATATAAACTCCATTAATAACATCTTTTTGAATACGTTGCTGATATAGTTTTTCGGGGTTATTTTTTTGGCTAAAAACTAATGTTGATGTCGTCAATAGCATTACCAAACTCATTAATAAATACTTCATTTCTAATTTTAGTTTGTGTTTGTGATAAAATAGTTATTCAATTATTTTTGTTTTGGATTAAACAGCGGACAGAAACCAATTATTGCAATCAATATGATTTACTAATACAAATATTCAAAATAGTAACATTTAAAAAAATACCAATTTTGTAACTTCACGTTTCGCAAAAACATAAAAAAGAAATCACAATTACTAAATTTTGCTTCGCAAAATGCTTTTTTCACGCAGATTTACGTAGATTTTCTAATAATTTGTAAAAAAAATTGATTTTGTTAATTAAAGGTCTACCTGAGATGATTGTTTTGCAAGGCAAAACGTAATATTTTCATTTTTAGATTTAATATCAGCGAAACATAAATGTAAAGTCTAAATAGATACGAATGAATTTAACAAAAAATTCGATGATTAAAAAACAGCGAATTATTCTAAAATTGAGTTAAAAAATAGTAATATTGAGTTTTAATATTTATAACTACTAACTAAATAATAACTTATTCATAAGTATTTTTAAAATCCTTATTTATGAATAGTCACAAAAGTACCTCACCAACAAAATTATCAATGATTCTTCCATGTTTCATTAAGTTAAAATCGTTTTATGTCAGATGATTGCTAAATAATCATACAATTTCGATTCAAACAAAACTAATTTTAATATTAAATTTGCTTTTTTACATATTTAAATACAATTCTATTATTTTTGAGTTATATCGTCAATATATTTGAGGGTTATTTTGGATTAAATGGTTAATAATTCATTGATTATCAAATAATAGGTATTAACAATCATTGTTTATAATCAAATTACAAAGAATTATAACATAGGTAACAAATAACTCTTACTTATTTTAGATTTAAATAATAAATTATATTAGTAACTAAATAACTAATAAAATCCTATTTTCTATGAAAAAAATATTAACAATAGTTTTCTTATTTACGGCTATTGGAATTGGTTTTGCTCAACCTGTAAATGATGATATTGCAGGTGCAGTCACTATACCACTTCCATTTCCAGTTTCAGTTTCAGGTACAACTGTTAATGCTACGCCAACAACCATTCCATTCATTGTTTCTCCTCCGGGAGCGATACCAACTCCTGGAACAATACCTCCAAACTGGGGAACAGCTCCACAAAGAGATGTATGGTATACTTTTACAACACCTACAGGTAATCCAATCTCTATCACGTTAAACATAAGTGCGGATGCTTCTTGTGGATTAGCAGCTTTTCAGCCAAAGTATACCTTATATAAGGGAGTTGTAGGAGCTTTATTTGCCATTCAGAATGTAACACCAGGTAGTCCTACTTTAGCATCAGGCGTAAGTGGTACAAACATTATATCAGAAGATATTATTGACTTAGATCCTAATACAGACTATTATATAAGGGTTGATAATGGTGTTACGGCAGCGACAGGATGTGACTTTACATTAGATATTTCAGAATATTGTGCACCTGTCAATATGCCTTTAATAGGTGGAGGTACATCGACTTTCTGTAATAATGCTTGTTTACTTTATGATTCAGGAGGACCTGCAGGTAACTATGGCCCGAATGAAAATGCAACATGGACTGTAGGTGCTCCAAATTCGCCGGGTTGTTTACTTTTAACTTTTACTAACTATGATATTGATTGTTTGGGAGATAGATTAAGAATCTTCGATGGTCAATCAACAAACATTAATGACTTAGTGACAACTGTTCGAGGCTCAGGTAGTACTTTAGTGGTCGAAGTTCCCAGTGGTCAAGCGACCTTACAATTCCAATCTATTGCCGCATCTTCAGGTGGAATTGGTTGGGCAATGTCTTGGGAATGTACCAGTCAACCATGTACGCCTGTCACAATCTCCGATTGTAACTCTGCAACACCAGTTCCCTCACTACCTTTTACTGGCAACTACTCAACATGTGATGCAGGGAATAATTATGATGCGACAGATGCTTGTGGAAGTGCTTATATGAATGGTGAAGATTATACATTCGCTTATACTTCTCCAGGAAATGAGTGTATTTCTGCTACATTGACAAATACAGGAATTGGAACAGGTCTATTTATCATGGATGGCTGTCCAAACGCTGATGCAACAAATTGTATTGCTTCATCAGAAGCGATTGGTGGTAATCCAATGATTGGTTCTACTTATTTACAAAATCCTGGCACATACTATATTGTAGTTTCAGGTGAAGGTTGTCCGACTTGTACTGATTTTGATATTGTAATTGATCGGACTGGTTGTCCAATGGTTGTCAATCCAAATGTATTGGCAGCTGACTTAGCAGAAACGATTGCAGGTAAAAATGTTGATATTACAAATGTTCAATTAAATTGTCCTCCAGGTGCTTATGGTATATTTGATGGTGGACCAGGAGCTGTTAATATTAATGGTGGAATTATTTTAAGTACAGGTTTTGCGATTGATGCCGAAGGGCCAAATACTTTAGATGGTTCTATTAATTTTCCTGGACAAGATGCTAATACACCAATTGGTTCACCTGGTGATCCTCAATTAACAGCGGCTGCTCAATTAGGAAATAATGCTACGGTAACTACGGTTGATGCTTGTATTTTAGAATTTGATGTATATGCACCAATAGATTTGCTGACTTTTAAATATGCTTTCATGTCTGAAGAGTATTTAGAATTTATTGGAGATCCAAATGATAATACTCCGGATTATAATGATGTATTTGCTTTCTGGATTCGTGGCCCAGGGATTTTAGATGGTTCAACGGATTCGTTAATTTCATCTCTACCAGGTACAACTACTCCTATCACAGTAAGTACAGTAAATCCATCGTCTCCTGCAAGTTCGTATTATGTTAATAATCCAGCAGGAGAAATCGGAACTGCTTATGATGGAGGTACTATTCTATTAACAGCTTCGGCACCAGTAATACCTTGTAATACGTATCATTTACGTATGGCAATTGCCGATGGTCTTGATCAGTTCTTTGATTCAGGTGTATTAATTGAAGAAGGTTCATTATTCAATCAAGGTGTTGAGTTAGAGATTGCGGGTGCAACGGTTGGTAATGCTTTAAGTTGTGCAGAAAATTGTTTAGATGGAACGATTACAATTTCTTTAGTTGCTCCTCAGACAGATACAACTTTTGTTCCTTTAGATATTCAAGGTTCAGCTATTAATGGCGTAGATTATCAGACGATTCCAGATACATTGGTATTTCCTCCAGGTGTAATTTCTATTACAGTTCCAGTTTTACCTGTAGCGGATGGTATTGTAGAACCTACTGAGAATATTGTTATCTTTTTATATGATCAATGTTCTGATACTATTCCTTCTGATTCAGCTATTATTTTCATTCAAGATGATATTAATGGTTTATTCTCTACAAGAGATACGTTTATCTGTGGTAATCCAGTTGCTTTACCAATGGATGGCCCTGAAGATATGTATTACATTTGGAATCCAGCAGAAAGTTTAGATGATTCTACAAAACGTAATCCTATTGCTAATCCGGCTCAAAATACAACTTATACAGTGTATGCGGGGAATGGGATTTGTTATGATACGCTAACAGTAGATGTTATTGTCGCTACGATGGAGACTCCAGAAGATACCATAATATGTTCGCCTGGAGAACAAGTCTTACTCTATGCAGTCACTAATCAAACTAATGCTACATGGACTTGGACACCTGATGAAAATCTAAGTAGTACAAATACCGTGAGTACAATCGCTACACCTACTACTACTACTACTTATAGTGTAGAAGTTGTAACACCCGTTTGTACCATTAATGAAGATATAACGATAACTGTATTTGAAGGTGCTGCAGTTGTTGCAGCTGATCAAACAATTTGTGAAGGTCAGGAATCTGTTCAAATCGGTGCGGATCCAGTTGACGGATTAACTTATCTATGGACACCCGCTGATGGTTTAGATGATCCAACGATTTCTAATCCTACAGCTTCACCATCAACTACGACAGCATATACATTGACAGTTACAGGTGGTAATTGTTCTAATTCAAATACGACAACGGTAAGTGTATTTGCTCCGTTTGATTTAGCAGCTATTCCAAGTGAACAATTGTTTCAAGGTGAAACAACAGATGTTTCTACATTAGCAACACCAGTTGCCGGTGCTATTAGTTCTGTAGGTACAGTAAGTTATGTTTGGACTCCTACAACAGGATTGAGTAATATCAATAGTGCTCAAGCAACTGCTGGTCCGTTAGAAACAACAACTTATACGGTTACAGGTACGAATCCTGCTGGTTGTGAAACTTCTACGGCATTTACAATTACAGTAATTCCGCCAGTATATGGTTTCCCTAATGCTTTTACACCCGGTGGTTCTAACAATACAACATTCAAACCTGAGATTTATGGAAATATTACTTTAGAAAGTTTCCAAATCTTTAACCGTTGGGGACAACTTGTTTATGATAACACAGATCCTGCTCAAGGTTGGGACGGAACAATCAATGGTGAAGATGCACCTCAAGATACTTATGTTTTCGCTGCAACATTGGTTTTACCAACAGGTGAAGTAGTTACAGAACAAAGAGAATTATTATTAGTAAGATAATTATTCAGTTGGTAACTTGTAGAAAGTAATCAACAGTCTATGAATACAAAAAGGCTTTCGAGTTTCCTCGAAAGCCTTTTGTTATTAGTGTGTGAAGTATTTTATTTTAAAACAACTGTTCCTGTCAACTCTGCTAACTCACTACGAATTTCCATTAATCGTTTTTGTACTTTTAATAATCGCATCAATCCTTCAAAATCCTCTTTAGGGACATCTTTTAATCTACGTTGATTTTTTTCGTACAATCGTTGTATTTTTTTAAGTTTGAATAAGTTAACTCCCGTAATAGCGTCAGTTTTAAAATTTTCATCAGGCATCGGTTGTGTTGCCAAAGGCTTATCGAACTTACCAATCCAATTTTCACTATATTCATAAGGTGACGTCGAAAGATTAATCGCCAAAGTTTGAATTTCTTGATCTTCGTGATACAAAAATTCTTTATGTGAGAAAATACGTTCTTCTGCTAAATTCTCATAAATCATATTCACGATTTTGCGATAAAATGGATGTTCAAACTCTTCCAGAACATCTTCCATATTCGATAATATATAAGTGGCGACATTCCATTCTTCTGTTTCTTCATTTTGATGAATTTGAAAAGTCTGATTACCATATAACATTAATATTCGAACAATATCTTTCTCCTGAAATTCATCGTTATAGTTTCGTTTCGGCTTTGATTCCTCTCCTTGAATAGGCATTAAACCAACATCTGGCGGTAAATTATTCTGAAAATTATTAGAATTATTTCCACTATAATTTTTTTCAAAACCAGTATCTGGTGGCGGGAAACCATCATTCATTGAGGGAAAATTATCACCAAAGTCTGTGGGAGGAATTAAACCTGCAAATCCGTCGTCGTTTTGAGACGTTTTTGGACGACTAACAGGTGGTTTAGGTTTGGTTTCTACGCTCCTACTCTGTTGTCTTTCTTGTTCTCGTTTTTTCCGACGTTGTTCATTATCTTGCTCTTTCCTACGATTTTTAACTAATCGCATCACTGCTTTATTTGCCTCATCAACCAGAATCTGTTCGTTAATTTCCATTAAGCCCGAACATTCTCTTACATAGACAGAACGTTTAATTGGATCCGGAATTCGTGCAATACTTCCAACAATATCTTTGATTAACGTTGCTCGTTTAATCGGATCATTAGCAGTTTCTTCAAGTAATAAATTGGTTTTGAATAAAATAAAATCTGCAGATTTCTTTTTTATATATTCTTTAAATCGTTCTGTACCAACAGATTGCACAAATGAATCAGGATCTTCACCTTCGGGTAAGAGAACAACTCTTACATTCATATCTTGCTCCAAAACCAAGTCTAATCCCCGCAATGCCGCCTTAATTCCTGCGGCATCACCATCGTATAGAATTGTAATATTAGGTGTATTACGCTTGATTAATTGAATTTGTCCGATTGTTAATGATGTTCCTGATGAGGAAACAACATTTTCGATTCCTGCTTGATTCAGAGAAATTACATCTGTATAACCTTCAACTAAAAAACAATTATCTTCTTGACGAATGGCTTTTTTGGCAAAATAAATACCATAAAGGACTCGACTTTTATTATAAATCTCAGTTTCGGGTGAGTTAAGATATTTTGGTTGTTTTTTATCGTTTACCAATATTCGACCACCAAAACCAATCACCTTTCCTGAGAGATTATGAATTGGAAATTGTACTCGATTTCTGAAAAAATCCCGACCATATTTTGAAGTTAAACCAACCGTTTTTAATAGTTCTAGGTTATAACCTTTATTGACCATTGTTAAAGTCAGATGATCCGTTTTCTCAAAAGCAAATCCTAATTGAAACTTTTTAATAGTTTCTTCACGAAAACCTCTTTGTTTAAAATAACTTAAACCAACACTTTTGCCGATATCGCTATTCATCAGATTATTGTGATAGTAATTTACCGCAAAATCATTAATGATAAATAAACTATCTTGGCGTTGTCGTTCTACATCTTGCTCTGGTGTAAGTTGCTTTTCTTCAATCTTTATTCCATATTTTTTCGCTAAGTAACGCAAAGCTTCAGGATAAGAAAATTGTTCGTGATCCATTACAAAATTAACGGAATTTCCACCTTTTCCACATCCGAAACATTTGTAAATACCTTTATTTGGCGATACCGTGAATGATGGTGTTTTTTCATTATGAAAAGGACACAAACCAATCATATTCACACCTCGACGTCTTAAGTTAATAAAATCACCAACGACTTCTTCAACTTTTGCCGTTTCAAAAATTTCTCCTATAGTTTTTTGTGTAATCATTATTGTAAAGATAGGTTATTATTCTAATAACAAATATCAAGTTAAAAGAGTTGTAAATATTGATTGTTTGAAAAAATCCTGTGATAAGGTACAAAATTGTTTTTCGTATTGATGTTAGAAATGGATTCTAAGTTAAAATTATTTCACATTCCCAAAGTCAAACAACTTACCTAATAATAAATTATAAAATAGTGTGATTTGTTCAAAAAATACAATTCTTATAATTATAATTTATAATGCAGAAAATGAAAAATAATTTTATTAACATGTGAAAATTTAATAATCAAATATCAAAAAATCAGTAATTTTTTTTTAATTGAAACAATTCTTTACGAAATCAATATTATCAATGCTTCTGTCGTATTATAAAAAAGCTTTTTTTTTATCTTAATTTATTATATTTAAACAACTAATAATCAATCATTTAAAAACACTATATTTTAAATAAATAAATATTTTATATATATGAAAAAATTTGCAAATAACTGTTACTTTTAATATATTTGATGTGTCTTATATATAACCAACCTAATTTACAATAATATATGATTTATTAATTAACATTATATAAGATATTTATTAACGTGTTATAACTTACATAAGCTATACACAACCCCTTATAAATGAGGAAGTTAAAAAAATTGGTCTAAATTTTGATGTTTAATTATTAAGCCAACACAATAATTAACTGTGAAAATTAGCAGATAAAATTTAAGCTATGAAAACCTACATAACGTCAATACTAACCTTACTTTTAACCTTACTTACAGTAAGTGTTTCCTTTGCAGATCCTGGTGCGAGGAATAGTCTTTCTGTAGCTCCAGAAAAAGTCTATCCAAAGATGATAGATGCTGTAAAGGCAGAAGATTGGACAAAATTAAATAATGCACTTAAAATTTTACAACCTTTAAGTGAAGAGATTGATAACACTTTACGTTTGAAAATAACTACCGAATTAAAGCAAGCTATTGCAGATAGAAATCAAGAAGCTGCTGAGAAGAAAGTAATGGAATTCATTGTAGGTGGAGTTCGTTCATTATTAATCTTATCAGGTAAAGAAGATACACCTGAAACTCGTAAAGAGATGTTTCGTCAAGCATTTACAGAATTTATTACTATTGAACAACATCTTAAAAAATTAGATACTTCAAAAACTGAACAAATTATGACTAATTTTAGGGGTTCTTACAATATAATTAGAGATAAAAGTCAATTTATTACTAATACAATGATTATCAATAGAGACCTTAAAACAATTGTTGCAAAAATTTATAAACAGTAATAGTTTTGCGATATTAGATAGGCTTCATAGAAATTTTCAATTCTTTTATATTCATAATTCATTTTAATTCTTTTGACTTATTATCTTTGGAAATAGTAATATTAGTTTCACATAGATAGAAGAGATGCTGACAAGCGTACAACAAAAATATATTTTACCTTTTCTTTTGGGTTTAAGCTGTCTTTCAGCGGTTTATATATTCTTTATATTAAACCAGCATACTAACTTATTAAAGACAGAACTCCAAAGAAAAGGTAAATCCGTTATAGAGAAGTTCTCTAATTTAAGTAAAGTTGATATTCTATTACAAGATGAAGATAGATTATTTGAACTCACACAAGAAACAACTAAAAACGATAACGATTTAATCATTTCTGCAATTTACATCAAACAAAACAAATCTTTATTCTCCAATGATTCCTTATTTACATTTCCAGATTTAGATATTACTAATTATACCGAATATGATTTAGATGACTATTTTTTGTTCGTTCAAGCTGTTAAAGACGGAGAAGAAGAAGAACTTGAAAAAGGAGAAACGGATGAAGTAATTGGTTTAGTTGGTATCGCTATATCTAAAGAACGATTAAATAATATCATTTATGATATTGGTTTAAGGTTGGGATTATTGGGTTTATTAGCATTTACTTTTGTTGGATATTTTGTAAATTATTTATCAAAAAAACTCAAAGGTTTAGCAGATACCGCTGTTGCAGAAGCCAAACAAATTGAAGCGGCTTATGGTGAACTACAACATTTGCAATTAGAGTTAGAAGCAACTAATTCGTCATTAGAACAACGTGTCAAAGAAAGAACCGTTGAACTTAAAAGTGCGAATATTGAATTTGGAACTGCCAATTCTGAACTAAAAGAATTTGCTTATATCGTTTCACATGACTTAAAAGCTCCGCTACGAGCAATTGACTCTCTAACGGAGTGGATTGCAGAGGATTATGAAGAAGACTTAGATGAAGAAGGGAAAAATTTAATTCAAACACTAAAAGGTCGAGTAACTACAATGAATCAGTTGATTGATGGTGTTTTACAATATTCTCGAATTAGTCAAGTCAGGACAACACCTGAAGAAACGGATTTAAATGAAATCATAGAATATGTTTGGGCATTAGAAAAACCTGCGGCTCACTTCTCTCTTAACATCAATCAGCCTTTACCTACAATTTTTGCTAATTATGACAAAATTCAAGAATTAATTCAAAAATTAATTCAAAATGCCATTCGATTTAATGATAAAGAAAAAGCTATTATCACTATTAATTGGTCTGAAGATAATAACTTCATCCATATAAATATAAAAGATAATGGAATCGGAATTTCTGAAAAAGATTTTGATGAAATCTTCAAAATTTTTAAAACATTAGACAAGAAAAAGTACAAAAATCAAATCGGTTTAGGGTTGACTTTAGCAAAACGTATTGTCGAGATTTATAATGGTGAAATTACACTTCATTCCACAGTTAAAGAAGGAACGACATTTACTATTTCATTACCAAAAAAGAATATATCACAACCAAAACATCAAACCCAAAATGATGTTCTTGAAAATCTTGTCTGATTCAAATTTTACACTTTTCTATCTTATAAAATCGTCTATTTTTACTACATTTCGCCGTCTTTGATAAAAAGCACACTATTTATCAAAATCATTATCAAGCAAAATTAATTATGAAAAAGATATTTCTATTGCTTTTCGCAATAATGACTTTACAAGCCTGTCAAGAGGAAATGGAAAAACCAACAAATATTGATGAATATCCGATTTATGAAAGAACGGATTTAGGATTAACTTATAATAAAAACAAATCAACGGTAAAAGTTTATTCGCCTGGCGTTGATTCGATGCGTATTCATTTATATGAAAAAGGTCACGAAGGTTCACCAATCGAAACACAACAAATGACTTATGAGAAAGGTGGTATCTGGACGATTGATTTAAAAGGAGATTGGAAAGGAAAATATTACACAGTTCAAGTCTTTCATCATGGAAAATGGCTAAATGAAGCCGTAGAACCTTATGCAAAAGCAACCGGTGCAAACGGAATGCGTGCAATGTTTGTTGATTTATCGACTACAAATCCTGAAGGTTGGGAAAATGATAAACGCCCAACTTTGGAAAATCCAAATGATATTATTGTTTATGAATTACACGTTCGTGATGTGTCTGTTCATGAAAGTTCTGGTATAAAGAATAAAGGAAAGTTTTTAGGTTTAGTTGAAGCCGGAACAAAATCTCCGAGCGGTTTAGCAACTGGTTTAGACCATATCAAAGATTTGGGAGTTACGCATGTTCATTTGTTACCGTCATTTGATTTTATGCCTCGGTCGGTTGATGAAATGAACCCTGATGCAAAGTATAATTGGGGTTATGATCCACAAAATTATAATGTTCCAGAAGGTGCTTATTCCACTAATCCTTATGACGGAGATGTTCGTATCAGAGAGTTTAAGCAAATGGTAAAAACATTTCATGACAATGGAATTCGTGTTGTTTTAGACGTGGTTTATAATCATACTGGTCAGACTGAAGATTCTTACTTTAACTTAATTGCACCAGAATATTATTATAGAATGAATCAAGATGGAACATTTTCAAATGCTTCCGCTTGTGGAAATGAAACGGCTTCCGAGCGTCCAATGGTTCGTAAGTTTATGATTGAATCCATGAAATATTGGGCGAAAGAATATCATTTAGATGGTTTTCGTGTGGATTTGATGGGAATTCATGATATTGAAACAATGAATATGATATCTGATGAACTGAAAAAAATTGATGAAACGATTTTTGTTTATGGTGAAGGTTGGAAAGCTGGTGACAGTCCGTTAAGTGATGATAAATTAGCATTAAAAAGAAATACACCACAATTAAATCATATCGCAGCATTCAGTGATGATATTCGTGACGGATTGAAAGGTAGTGTTTTTGAGCATGAAGATAGAGGTTTTGTTAGTGGAAAAGTCGGAATGGAAGCGTCTATTAAGTTCGGAATTGTTGCTTCAACACAACATCCTCAAATTGATTATAAAGCAGTAAATTATTCAGATGCCTTTTGGGCAAATGAACCTTCGCAATGTATGACTTATGTTTCTTGTCATGATAATCATACGTTATTTGATAGATTAGAGATTTCTCGTAAAGATGCGAGTGAAGCAGATAGATTGAAAATGCATCGTTTAGCAGGAACAATTGTACTGACTTCACAAGGTGTAAGTTTTTTACATGCTGGAATTGAATTAGCTCGAACGAAATTTGGTGTTGAAAATTCTTATAAATCACCTGATTCTATTAATCAATTCACTTGGGAACGCAAAGCAAAATATAATGACCATTATAATTTTTATAAAAACTTAGTTCAATTGCGTAAAAATCATCCAGCTTTTAGAATGACAACAACGGCTGATATTCAAAAACATTTGAAGTTTTTCGCAACACAAGATTTATTTGTTGGTTATCAGATTAGCGGAAACGCAAATGGTGACAAATGGCGAAATATCATTGTTTTATTGAATGGAAATAATTCAGAAAAATCTGTAGATATTCCAAAAGGTAATTGGACAGTTGTATTAGAAGGCGATAAGATTGATGAAAATGGTATTAGAAAAACATCAAATGAATCGGTTAAAATTCCTGCGATTGGAGCTTTGATTTTGGTAGAAGAATAGTAATTGTATTTATTGGGTGTATCCATAAGTATAACCTATAGGTACTCATATTGAACTTTTCCAGAGTTCTTAAAAACACGCACTTTACAACCTTGGAAAGCTTGAATCTGAATGATAATAGGTTATACATGTAACTTATCGAAAAACCTATAAGACCTTACAAATCTTATAGGTTTGATTATCAATAAGTTACAATGTTTTTGATATATAGAAAAGTAGTATGAGATTTTTATTCAAGCTTGCCTAAATACTTACCTCTTTTTTATATCGAATTTAGAAACATGTAAAATTTTACCCGTTTCTTTTTCCTGCATTACATAATAATACAAACCATTTTTTAATTCAATATTAATTGAAAAGGAAAAATCTCCGTTTTTTAAATCCTTTGTAGTAGATAAAACATATTGATCATTCGAAAAGCTTGATTCTTTATTGTCATATAAAACGACTTGCACATTTCTTTCTATGGAAGAGTTTCCTTCCAGTCTAAAGTTGATAATATCATTTTTTGAATAAAAAGTTTGTTCTTTTCGAGGAAACGTAATTTTAAAATTATTTCCATCAGAACGAACATTTTCTCTAATGATACCTTCGAGCATTGGATTTACTTTGTAATTTTCAATATCAATTTCTGCCATTGGAGGTGGTGACTTTTCAGTAATATCACCTGAATCCATCTTAGTATTTTCTTCAGTAGTCTCCTGTTCTATCTCCTGTTCTGTCTCTTGTTGTTGTGTTTGTTGTTTTTCTTCCTCTTCTTCTTCAAACATCGTATCAGGTGCATCTTCGTTACCATTATCATGCTCCATTCCTTCATTGATAGCTTTCTCAGCGTCAATATACAAATCTGACGAAGCATCAAATTGTCGGGCATTCAAGTTATTTATGTAGATATAGCCGCCCAAGGCGGATAGCAGCACTAAACCAACGACAAGAAAAAGCCAATTAAAATATTTCTTCTTATTTGAACTTATATCAGCATCATCTTCAAAAAATTCATCGCCTAATTCCGAAAGTTTCCTTTCCAAATCAGGATTTCGTTCTTCAAAGAACTGCATCAAATCTTTTTGAAACGTAACTTCTTTAGCTAATTCAGCATCATTTTTTATTGCTGCTTCAAAAGCTTGGCGTTCGTCATTTGACATTTCGCCATTTAGATATTCTTCAATTTTTTTATCTTGCTCGTTGAGCATATCATCTAATGTTTTGTAATTCTTGATACCTTACATCTGCTTGAATTCGTTTTTCTAACTCTTTCTGGCAACGATACTTTCTATTGCGAGCAGTATGTCCATTTTTAAGATTTAATTTTACAGCAATGTCTTCCATATTAGTTTTGGCGAAGTAAAGCTCTAATAAATCTCTACATACTTGCCCTAATTTTTGGAAGTTTGACTCGTATATTTGATGTTTTTCATTGTCGAGAATTGTTTTTTCTAAATTACTATCATACTTATATCCCTCCAACTCATCATTTGTCACATGGTTATTCCTATTTTTTTTTAATTTTCTTAAATAAATAAATCGACAAATACCTAAAAGGTATGTTGAAAACTGACTTGTCAACTGAAAATCTGCTTTTTGAGCTTTTTTGTAAATAATTATAAGTGCTTCTTGAAATATATCTTTGGCATCATCTACACTACCGCCTTGTTTCAAAATGTAGTTTTTGACCTTATCTGCATGATTCGTATATATTTGCCGAAGTACCTTAGGATTATTTTCTAATAACCCTTTTATGTAATTTATATTTTCCAATTGTAGTTTTGTTGTGATTTATTTTGTGGCGTACCAAAAAAAAATTCCAAAAACCTTGTGACATTTTAAAAACTCGGGAGATACAAAGGTAAATATTAATATCTATGTATCAAATTCAAACAATAAAATCAAAAATTCACAAAGTAGTTATTACAAATCTAAGTAATACAAATCTAAATGGAGCATTTATCGCTACTAAATTAGGGGTGAATAGAATGTATATACATCGGAAGTTAGTAGAACTCCATCAATCAAACGCCAGAGATTATATTCGTTCTATTCGGATGATGGAAGCAAAACGGTTATTAAAAGAAACAGATATACCGATTAAAAATATTGCTTTAGAGTTAGGTTATAGAGATTCTTCCTTCTTTACCAAAAACTTTAAATTTCATGTAGGAGTAACTCCATTAAAATACCGTAAATCAATAGTTTAGATAATAGTTTATATCACATTTGTAAAAATGTGATATTTTTTGCTGTTAAATGTTACAGGATTACTATTTTGATAATTGGTATTACAATTATTTATCATTTTTATAATCTTATAATCACTACTAAAATACTTAATTATAAAACCAACGATTTATGAAAAGTACACTAACGATTTTATGTTGCTTATTCACATTTTCAATTTTTGGACAACCTACGGGAGATATTGAGAAAGATACTGCTTTAGCGAATCAATATCTTATACAAGCAGCAGAAATGGCAGATGATTCTAAATTAAAAATAGATTTGTTAGTTACTGTAAGTAAGCTGTATAAACCGTATCCAGTTTATGAAAAGAAAATTGAGATTTATAGTTATATGGCACTTATTGATACAGAAAAGAGTGTAGAATATGCGAATAAAGCGATTGATTTGGCAGTTCTAAATTTCAATACAACACTTCATCCTAATTTATATTATGCTTACAAAGCACTTCTTACTTTTTATAATATTAAAAATAATAAATTAGCGATAGAATATGGAGAAAAAGCATTGCAATTAGTAGAGAAACCGTCAGATGAATATTTTGATTTACTCTTATGGATAACGAGAGATTATACTTACAGTAATGATATTGAAAGTTTAAATCAAAAAACTAATGAAATGGAAACATTAATAGCTTCGGACACGATTTGGCGAGATAAATTACCAATATTATATCGGACTAAAATGCAAGCAAATTACTTGTCTGCTAATTATGAAAATGCAATTAATTATGGGAAACAATGTATTATAGAAAATAAAAAAAATCCGATTTATAACAATATTAGTTTAGGTCCGATTTATGTAGAAATTGCTAATTACTATGCTTATTTAGGAAAAAACGAAGAGGCAATTCAATGGATAAAAGATGGTATTGAAGTCGGAAATCCTGCGGAAGGTTCAATCGAATTGGCATCTTATCAAGCTAATCTTAGTACGATATATGCTGGAAATAAAACCTTTGACAAGGCAATCGAATATGGTTTAGTAGCGATTGAAGTGTTTCAGAAAGATACGATTACTAATATGGGATATTTACATATCATTCATTTTAATGTTTCCAATTATTATTTCATGCTAAAGGATTATTCAAATGCAATGTTTCATGTTAAAAAAAGTAGAGCTTTTAGAAAACATCCTTATGTGGAAATTCATTATGCAAATGTATTAAATGCTTTAAATCAATACAAGGAAGCACTTGAGATAACTCAAGAATTACTAATTGCTTATAGTGATGAATTTAATAATAAGAATATTTATGCAAATCCTTCAAAATATGAGTCGTTTAAAGATGCCAATTTTATAGCAAAATTATTACAATATAAAACATCCTTTCTAATACAAAAAGGGACTAATGATAATAATTACGAAGATATAAAATATGGAATTTTAACTGGCGATTTAGCCAAATATCACTATCAAGATATTTTGGTAAGAATGAAAGGATTCCAAAAAGCAAGGCTCAATTCTTCAAAAAATATTATTACAATTTCTGATAGCCAACTAATAGGTTCTTTCCTTCTTTATAAAGCCAACAAAGGCGTGACATCAGAAGATTTATTTAATCTCATCGAAAAACGAAAATCATTGTTTTTGTTGGAAACACTAACGCCAAGTATGCTTCCTGATAGTATTATTTCGATGGAAAAAGCATTGGTAGATACAAAACAAATATATGAGCAAAAACTCGAATTAACGACAAAAGATAGTCTTGATTTTTATCAAAACGCTTTGTTCTCTACTAATGTCGCTTTAGAAAATTTAATTAAAACAATTCGCACCAATTATCCTAAAGAAACTAAGAATTTTCACTATTTGCAATATGCGAAAATAGCAGATATTCAGAATACATTAGATGCCGAAACGATAATTGTAGAATATAGTAAAACGGAATCCAATAACTTTTATATTCAGTTAATTTCAAAAAATGATTTAAAAATTATTTCTGTTCCCGCAGTAGATTTAGATGAAAAGATAGAGAAACTTAATGAAATATTACAAAACCCTTTTCTTGTCCAAAAAGCAAACCATGAAAAATTCATTCATATAAGTGCTGAATTGTACGAAGTCTTAATTTTACCAATCGTTAAAGAATTAGGCGATAAAAAGAAACTCATCATTATTCCTGAAGGCAAATTGTTTGAATTAACATTTGAAGTTTTATTGTCTTCAAATGCTAAAAAGCCTTTCGACAAATTAGATTTTTTAATCAAGGATTTTGATATTAGTTATCAATATTCGGCAACAATCTATCATCAATTAAAACAAAAACAAGTAATTAAAGATAATTCATTTTTAGGTTTTGCACCTGTTTTTGAAAATGGCCAAACAATAGATATTGCAAATCGTTCGGTCGATTTTATGATTGATAGTTTGTATCAAAGTATTGATAATAACAAGTTTATTAGTCTACCAAATACAGAAAAAGAAATCACAGAAATTACTAAAATTATTGAATCTAAAAATGGACAAACCAATACATTATTAAAATCAACCGCCACAAAACCTAACTTGATTCATAATCTAAAAATACAACCGTATCAATTTATTCATATTGCAACACACGGAATCGTGAATTTTCAAAATCCGAAATTGTCCGCTTTAGTTTGTTACGATAATAAAAAAGATATGGAAAAATCTTTGTTTTTTGCTAATGAAATTCAATTGCAAGATATTCAAGCAGATTTAATAGTTTTGAGTAGTTGCGAAAGCGGCATTGGTCAGTTGGTCGCAGGTGAAGGTTTGATTGCGTTGAATCGTAGTTTTATTTATTCTGGTGCAAACAATGTACTATTTTCGCTTTGGAAAGTAAATGATGAACATACAAGTGAATTGATGATTGATTTTTATAAATCTTATTATCAAAATCAACATTATTCTTCAGCTTTAAGGCAAACAAAACTGAAAATGTTGCAAAATCCAATTACCGCAAATCCGAGGTTTTGGGCGGCTTTTGTGTTGATTGGTGAGTGATTTTATCTAATTCACGCTATTCAATATAACATATTACGTCCAATTCTTTCAACATTAAAGGGTTTTTGGATAAAAAATTAAAAAAGCAATTTTGCCACGAATTATCACTAATTCTTAGTGATAATTTATAACAAACATAGTTCAAAACAAGCAAATTATTTTTTTTGGAAAACTTTAGTAGAGAACTGACTTGCAAGGTCTTTTTTTACTTTGTAAGTCTTGCTAACATTCAACTGACTTACAAAGTTTTAAAACTTCACAAGTCAATCACTAAATTTTTCTAAGAGCCAAAATTTTTATAAAAAAACTATTATTTTTCATCTAAAATTCAATTTTTATATAGCAATTTTTATAACCAAATTATATACTTATTACAAATGAAAACACTATTGACATTAATACTTAGTCTTAGCATTACTTTTTTGTATGCATAATCAGACATTACTAAAGACACAACTTTAGCCAATCAACTGTATGAATCTACTAAACAGAAAGATACGGAAAGCTTTGATATAAAATTACAAAGCTTACTTTTGGAATTAGAGGAAGTAGAACATATTTCGGAAGTACCAAGTATCAAAAATTTGCACAAAGCAGTAGAACTCTATGAAGCCCATCCTTTTTCAAAAAAATTACTACTTATTCGTGGTGAATTAGCCTTGTATTATTCAATGTGGTATGATTCTACAGCTCTTCAAATTGCTTACGAAACCATAGCACTTGCAGAGAAACATAAAATTGATGAATTAGATAAAGTGCTTTCTAAGAGTTATTTTGCCATTTTTATATATAAACTGGATAGAATAACACCTGAAACTAATAAATATGGCGAGTTAGCTTATAAAGTTATAGATAGGTCAAGCCAGATGTACATAGATCTCAATTTTCATTTAGGTCAGTATTATATTCATGCATATAAGCCTAAAAGGGCAATTGCCTTACAAGAAGATCTTAAGTTTTTTTTTGAACAACCTGAGAATAAACATTATGTCAAAGAATGGACTTGGTATTACATAAATCAAGCAAATATAGAACTATTGTTTTCTCAAAATTATGAAGCTGTAATTATTACTGTAAATAAAGCTTTAGCAGAAAATGATAAATATCAAGTTCAATTACGTAATAATTATAAAGCTGATTTGTATGAACTTTTAGGAAAAGCTTATAGCGGATTACAAGATTTAAATAAAGCATTATTTTATTTAAATAAAGCAATTGAAATAGGAAAGTATCCACCAGATGAAAATAAGTTAGGATATTTGTACCATGAAATTCATATGCTCCATGCTTCACGAAGCGATTTTGAAACAGCACTGGAATATACCGAAAAAGCAAAACAGGTATTTGTAGCAAGTAATAATATAGATTATATACATGGTACTCTTGGTAGTCAAGCAATTTATCATTTTCAATTAGAAAACTATAAAAAGACTAAATCTTTTATGGAAGAAAGCCTGAAATATGGGAGAAATCCTGGTGTCATTGTTCCTTTTGGGGATATTCTTCGATACATGGGCGAATATGAACTTGGATTAGAATATCTTCAAGAATCACTAATAGATATTGTACCTGATTTCCAATCAGAGGATTTTCATGATAATCCATCGGAAGATGACTTTTTTTATAATAAAATTTTGGCTTGTGTCGCTTTAAGATTTAAAGCAAATATATTCTACGAACAAGCTTTGGCAGATGATTCCAAAAAGGAAGAATTATTAAAACTAAGTGAAGAAACATCTTTATTAGCCATCAAAATATTGGAAGGGTTTGTAACGGAAATGCGTGGTTATGAATCTTCAAGAGTAGCTAATAATCGTTTTATTAATCATCATTTAGAGGATTTGTTGAGTACTTATGAAACCCATTATAATTTAAATAATAACCTTGAGTACTTGAATAAGTTTTTAAAAGCATTAGAACGCAAAAAATCTGCTGTATTATTAGATGTTATTACGCCAAGTGAATTGCCTGAAACATTGATTGAAAAAGAAGCACTCTTGGTAAATCAAAAAAATGACTTTCTTCTAAAAATCAACCTAACGGAGAACAAAGACAGCCTTTATTTTTATCAGCAAGAACTATATAGAGTAAACGAAACATTAGAAGAACTCGTTGCTGAAATTATTAAGACTTATCCTAATCATCGAGGATTTTATGAAAAGAATTTCGTGTCTTTAGCAGATATTCAAACTAATTTGGATGAATCAACACTATTTATCGAATATACACTTAATCCAGATGAATTATTCATCTTTGCGGTTTCTAAAACGACACATCAGATAAAAAAAGTTGCTATAGAAAAATCTGTTTTTAGGGATATAAATTTGTTAAATGAGTTGCTTAAAAATCCACTCTTAATCCAAAAGCAAAAACGAGCAGAATTTATCTCTGTAAGTCACCGTTTGTATCAGCAATTGATTTTACCTATTGCATCGGAGTTAGAAGGAAAAAAACAACTGACAATTGTGGTGGATAATCAATTATTCTACCTTCCGTTTGAGGTTTTAATGGCTTCTGATGAAGTCAAACCGTTTGAAGATTTAGCTTATTTAATCAAAGACTTTGATATTAATTATCAATATTCGGCAACAATTTATCAACAATTAAAAGAAAAACCAGCCATCAATAATCAATCATTATTGGCTTTTGCTCCTGTTTTTGAAAACGGTACGACATTGAATAGAACAAATCGAACATTCGACTTTATTATTGACAGTCTTTATAGAAGTGTTGAAAACAATCGTTTTATAACATTGCCGAATACGGAAAAAGAAGTACAAGTTATTTCAGATCTTGTAATGGCTAAAGGTGGAAAATCAACGATTTTATTAAAAGAAAAGGCAACTAAAAACGGCTTATTGAATCAATTAAAACAACCATATCAATTTGTGCATATTGCAACACATGGTTTGGTCAATTACGAAACACCTCAATTGTCCGCTTTAGTTTGTTATCAATCAAAAACTAAAACTGAAACCTTATTTTCTGCCAACGAAATTCAAGTACAAAATATTCAAGCGGATTTGGTAGTATTGAGTAGTTGCGAAAGTGGAATTGGTCAGTTGGTCATAGGTGAAGGTTTGATTGCATTAAATCGTAGTTTTATTTATTCTGGTGCGAACAATGTCCTGTTTTCATTATGGAAAGTAAGTGATAAATATACAAGTGAATTAATGATTGACTTTTATAAATTTTATTATCAAAATCAGTCTTACACTTCAGCTTTAAGGCAAACAAAACTGAAAATGTTGCAAAATCCAATTACCGCAAATCCGAGGTTTTGGGCGGCTTTTGTATTGATTGGTGAATAAATGAGTTGCGAGTTGCGAGTTACGAGTTTGACCGTTTTTTATTTGAAATAAAAATCTATAATATACTTTTTACATTGGAACAGTGTATTGTCCTAAAATAAGGTTACAGATATTTTATATAAAAAGGACAAAAAATGAGTATTAGGGAACAGGTAACAAATAATCTACCCATTCTAACTCGTTCTTTTTCCTTCTAAAAAACTTAAAAAATAACTCCGTAGCTTGGCTATGCAGTGATTTTTCTAAATTTCTTAGAAGAAAAAATAACTTCGCTATAACGGGTAACTTATTTATTACCTATTCCCTTAATTAAAAGTTGGTACTCATTTTATTGTTTTATTAGTATACATTAGTTAGATAAACAAGATGCTCGTATGAATGTTTCTAATTTGCCTCAAGGCAATTATTTCATTCGTATTCAAACAAATGAAATGGTGAAAACTGTAAAATTTGTGAAGCAATAGTTGAATTAAGAAAATATAAATAATTACTAAAAAAGCGATGTTGTCGAAAGATAACATCGCTTTTTTAGTAATTGTATTAAAATAATCATACATATATAACATATATTACATATATTGTGGGATATTTCATAAGAGTTATTATGAAAATTATCTCAAAAAAACTTGAATACTTATTCGATGAAAAATCAAAAACCGTAATTTAATATAACACCCCAAATTATAATACCCTACTTATCAAAATCTATTTAGGAAACAAGTAGCAAATAAATATACATTCTTTGGTGACGTATTTTTTGTCTTTGATAAGGCAAAAACGTAGGTGATATCTTTGCAGCTTACTTGAGCTTATACCCCAAGTAATGAGAATAAAATATCCATAGTGTATAATTCTATACAGCAATTGATTTTTTTGATAACGAGGGTAACATTTTTTAGGCAGTATAGAGAAATGATTGTGTGGTGATTTCTCGGGAGAATATTTCAAAAAATCAAAATTCAAAACAATGATTTTAGTCAAAAATCAATAATTATGAAAAAATATAATATTACAGGGTCATAACTTGGAATACTTAGACATTAATAAGTGAAATACAAATTTAGTATAACTCATAAAACAACAATTGTGACTATAGATACAAGTTAACACAAAGCAGTAATTGAAAATATAAATATCAAGTACATCACCTTAGCAAAAATATATAGCACTAAGGTTTTTAATAACGTTATTAAAATTTTATTAAATCATTCTATTATGAAAAAAAATTATCAATTTTTATTATTAAGCTTATTCAGGCTACTATTTGTAGGCAACTTACAAGGGCAAATTACTCCTGACACTAAACGGACATTCAACCTATGGCGGCTCGGTTTATAAATACAGCAAATTCCCACCAAAGTGTAAGTAAAACAATTTATCGCAAATTTTTTATTCATGAAGTCAACGAAAAACTTCAATAAAACTAAAGTATTATGAAAAAAAGATTATCATTATTTTATGGAAAACTACTTATAATGTTATTGATTGGTACGATACCAATCATAACAAACGCCCAAATCTATGTAGATATAGATGCGACAACAGGAAGTAATAACGGTACTTCATGGGCAAGTGCCTACACCGACCTACAAGATGCCTTAGATGCAGCAAGTGCAAGTGATGAAATATGGGTAGCAGAAGGGACGTATCTACCTAAAGATGCACCTGACGGCACGACTTCTACTGGTCTTACAGATAGATATAATACTTTCCACTTAGACAGTGATAAGAAAATCTACGGCGGGTTTTCTGGTACAGAAACCATGCTTTCGCAGCGAGACCATACTACCAATGTCACTATACTAAGCGGTGATTTTAGTGGTGACGATGTAGTAACAGGTAACTCTATCTCAGGAAATACTGAAAATGCCTATCATGTAATCATCACTGCACACTTAACTACAGCAGCTATCTTTGATGGATTTACTGTAAAAGGTGGTAACACTTATACTTTTTCTTTTAATATTAATTATTCAGGTAACCTTTATTCTATACTTCAAGGCGGCGGCATGTATAATGTTTCTTCCTCCCCAAGTATAACGAATACGACCTTTATTCATAATCAGGCACATAGCGGCGGCGGCGGCATGCTTAATTTTTCTTCCGCCCCAAGTATAACGAATACGACCTTTAGTCATAATCAGGCAGGTAGTGGCGGCGGCATGGCTAATCTTTCTTCCGACCCAAGTATAACGAATACGACCATTATTCATAATAATTCGGGATATAATCGCGGCGGCGTGTTTAATAATTCTTCCT
>JBGCFH010000089.1:0-11777 GCA_045106825.1 Saprospiraceae bacterium
AAACCGATTTCTGATAAATTTATTCCACAAGCCTTAGCCGTTTCAGGTTTTTCGAGAGAGAAAACGATGACTTTTGGTGAACCGAAAACAGTAATGACCAATTTTAGAGATTGGATAAAAGAAAACTCGAAAGGACGACCAATTTTTATTAGTGATAATAATGGTTTTGATTGGATGTTTGTTTGTTGGTATTTTCATCATTTTATTGGTGAAAATCCATTTGGTTTTTCTTCTCGACGATTAGCAGATTTATATTGTGGAATAGAAAAAGATACATTTGCAAAATGGAAACATCTTCGCAAAACTGCTCATACACACAATCCTGTCGATGATGCCATGGGAAATGCAGAAGTGCTATTGATGATGAAAAAGGAAATGGCCTTGAAGATTAGTTTGAGATAAGGAATTAAGTATTCTTTTCTTACAATTGCCATACATTTATATTGAAAGGGCTTTCTCCTAAAACATTTGAGAAAGCCCTTTTCATATTTACAAAGTTCTCCCAGGATACACTTTCAACGCTGCTTCCAAACAATCTAAAGCTTTCGTCAAATCTTCATTATTCAAGACATAAGCAATACGAACTTGATTTGTTCCTTCGCCTTTTGTAGAATAAAAACCAGTACCAGGAGCAGTCATCACAGACTCACCATTCAAATCAAAATCCTCTAATAACCATTGACAAAACCTATCAGAATTATCAATCGGCAATTGAGCGAAAGCGTAAAACGCACCACCTGGAGTCGGACAAGTTACGCCTTCCATAGCGTTTAGTCTTTCGACCAATAATCGTCTTCTACTATCGTATTCTTCTTTGACATCTGTAAAGTATTGTTCTTCTACATCGACTGTGGCTTCCGCCAATATTTGGGCGAACGTCGGTGGACTTAATCTCGCTTGAGCAAACTTTATGGCTGCGTCTAAGACATCTTGATTCTTCGTTACAATCGCACCAATTCTTGCACCACAAGCACTATAACGCTTTGATATTGAATCAACTACAATTGCGTTTTGTTCCAAACCTTCAATACTCAAAATAGACGTAAAAGGCTTGTCTGTATAACAAAATTCACGATAAACTTCATCTGCAAATAAGAACAAATCATGCTTTAAAGCGATTTCCTTTAATGCCATTAGTTCTTCGTCCGAATACAAATAACCAGTTGGATTACTTGGATTACAAATCAAAATTGCTTTCGTTTTTGATGTAATTACTTTCTCAAATTCAGCAATCGAAGGCAATGCAAAACCATTTTCGATTTTTGCAGTAATTGATTTTACAACGATTCCACCAGCATTTGAAAAACCATTATAATTAGCATAAAAAGGCTCTGGAATAATGATTTCGTCACCAGCATCTAAGCAACTCATCAATGAAAAAGACAAAGCTTCCGAACCACCCGTTGTTACAATAATTTGATTGTGGTCAACATCCACATTATATTTTTTGTAATAACCAGTCAGTTTACGACGATAAGATTCGAAACCAGCAGTATGACTATACGCCAATACTTTGATGTCTGTATTTCTCACCGCTTCCAGTGCAGATTCAGGTGTTTTGATATCTGGTTGTCCGATATTTAAATGGTAGATTTTTTTACCTTGACGCTTTGCTGCTTCTGCAAACGGTACTAATTTACGAATCGGTGAAGCTGGCATTGTTTCACCTCTTTTTGAAATATTTGGCATTTTTTTAAGTAATAGGTAGTAAGTAATAAGTAATAGGTAATAAGTAATTTTACCTTTACTCAATGCTTAGTTTCATTTTAAAAATCATGCGAAATTACGGAGTTATTCGAGAGAATTTACAAGATTGAATAGAATTTTTTTTAATACGAGTGAAAGTTTTAACATTACGAAGGTTTGAAACCTTCGTAATGTTCACCTCGAACACATCTAAAACAAAAACTCGTTGCATGATAGTCATACAACGAGTTTTGATAAAATTTAATTCGGACTTATTACTTAATCTCAATCGTATAAGGCATTTTTGCTTGAATACCTTTCATTTGACGAATTTCTTTCATTTGTTCGTAATAAGGATATAATTCACCTAATTCTTCCTCAATCAAGGCACGACTTGCTTGTTGAACTTTCTTATCATCTTTTCCTGTCAAATCATCAACAATCTGTTGGAAAGGATTTTTGATAGCTGGATATTCACTTGTACGATATTTTGAAAGACCTGCTTTATTTGCTGCGATTTCTATCGCTTTCGCTAAATCACCAACTTCATCAGCTAAACCTAATTCAATCGCTTTTTGTCCAGTCCAAACTCGACCTTGTGCTACTTTATGTACTTCTGAAGTATCCATATTACGACCTTGTGCAACACGACCTAAGAATAAGTCATAAAAGTCTTCTACACTCGCCTGAATGATTTTACCTTCTTCTTCGCTTACATCGTAAAATGGTGTAATTCCAGTTGAGAATTTACCAGTTTTTACAGTATCAGCAGTGATTCCGATTTCGTTTTTCAAGAAGTCCGCCATACTTGGAATAACGCCAAATACACCGATTGAACCTGTGATTGTATTTTTCTCGACTAAGATTTTGTCTGCTGGAGCAGCGATATAATAACCACCCGAAGCCGCAACATCGCCCATTGATACGATGATTGGTAAACCTTGTTCTTTTGCCATCATCAACTCACGCCATATTTTCTCAGAAGCGAAGCCACTTCCTCCGCCAGAGTTCACACGAAGTACGATAGCTTTTACTTTTTTATCTTTACGAATATCACGAATGATTTTTGAATATTTATCGCCACCAATTTGCCCATTTTCGCCTTCACCATCTACAATGCTTCCTTCTGCATAAACGACTGCGATTTTACTTTTTGAGCTTAAATTTTTGCTTTTTGGATTCGCTTTATTATAACCAGCGACAGACATTGCATTAATATCATCGTCTTTATCTAATCCGATTTCTTCTTTTAACAAAGCAATCATTTCATCTTTGTACAATAGTTTATCTACAAACTTCAAACGTACAGCATCATCTGCTTCACGCAATTGATATTCATCTGCAATTGCACGTAATTCAGTAACAGGAATTTTTCTTGATTTTGAAATATCTTCCAACATCACACCATAAAGGCTTTCCATATATTCACGAACTTGTAAGCGATTCGCTTCACTCATATCCGTTCTACGGAAAGGCTCTGTGGCAGATTTAAAATTACCAACATAAAATACTTGCATATCAATCCCTAACCTATCCAACATATCTTTGAAGAACAGAATTGTTCCTGAAAGCCCTCTAAAATCAACACCTCCGATAGGATTCATATAGATTTCGTCTGCAACAGATGCTAAGTAATATGATTTTTGAGAATAACCATCTCCATAAGCAATAACAAATTTATCTTTATCATTTGTTTTAAAATCTTCGATTGCACGACGCAATACAGACATTCCTGCAAAACCTAATTGAGGATTAGCCAACTCTAAATAAATACCTTTAATATCATCATCTGTTTTTGCTCTTTCGATTGCACCAATCATTTCTTGTAAACCGATTACATCATCCGTATTAAATTCATAAGGATTGATTGCAACATTATTAGTACGTTCTGGAATGATGTCGCTCAAAGAAATTTTTAATACGGTATTAGGTTTCGTTTTTTCTGCTTTCTGAGCGCTATTTGCCATTTTTGAAAAAACAACGCCTCCAATTACTGTTGTTAGAATGGCAAATAGTAACATTCCTAAACAAGAGGCAAACGTAAATTTGAAAAACTGCTTCATATTTTCTTGGTTGTATATTATCGCTTTAAAATTATTATCTGTAATGTTGTTTTCATAAACTTGTTTTGATAAGTTTTAAAAACAGAACAAATGTTAAAAAGTTAGTACAATTACCACAATTAATTAGATGAAATACAGATAAATGAGGAAAAAGGAAAATATAAAAACCATTAAATAGGATTTTCATCCGATTGATAACTTTATCCTTAATAGCCAAAATTAATTTTCGCCCAATACTTTACCAACATTTTTATGCAAATCTCTAATGGTAATTTTATGAAAATAAGGATAAATACGTTTATCTCTAAATGTTGAATGACTTTTGTAATAAGTATCATGAGACACTTTCGTTTTGCCATTCTCTTCGGTTAGTGTAAGGATTTGTGTACCTTGAGATTTGCCATATTTGACATAGCAAAACTGAATTCTTTTAGCATCTTCATTTATTTGCATTAATTCTTGAGCAAGGTTTACTTTGAAAATTCCACCCAAAAAACTTAAGGTCAAAAAAAGCATTTGTCCTTCTTCCAAATGATTGAACGTTTCACCTTTGTAGAATAATTCGTCACTTTCTCGTGTGTAAATGAAGCCAAATGATATGATTTTGCTTTTCCAAACTTCCGCAGGATTTATGGTATAGTAAGCTGTCCAAACGGAATCTATCGGTGCATCAAAAAAGACGGTATAGTTGTGATAATAGTGTATCGAATCATCAGCATGTGGACAAGTAGGCGAAAGATTAGCAATATTATCCACCTTAAACAATTCTTGTTCAATAAGTGATTTTTTTAATTTTTTAGGTGTAATACGTTCTAAATCTATGTTATCCGTTTGTGCTGATATTAAATTTGAAACAAGAAACACACAGAAAAAAAATATTGATTTGTAGTACATTTTCAATGGTATTGATTTATGTCTTTAAATTTATATAATCTCTGACTACCAATTAAATAGTTCTTTTGAACCTAAAAAATTAGCATTATCATAAATACTGCAATATTAAACGTATTTTTTCTTCGATAAGTGAATTCAAAGTAAAAATCAAGTTATTTCATTATAATCTCATTATAATCTCATTATTCAAAAAATGATTTATCATTCAGATAATATCGTTTGTTATTTACGACCAATATATTTTTTTAATAATTATATCAATTTAAAATATTCATTTACAAGTCTTTACATTTTATTGTTTCTTCAATATATTTCTATCAGAATCATATAACTTTACATTTGGAATGATAATATATAAAAGTTGACATTATTATTGATTTGACTAATAAAACTGGTTAAATAGTTGTGACAATATAACAGCAACTTAGAATCATTATTATTCATAGTGAATTATTTCATTGTAAAGAACAATAATTCACCTAAATACAGATTTAACTATTCTAATAAATAGAATAGATAAATAATAGATTACGCAACATACTAAACCGCAGCTTATGAAAAAGTCACTTCCAATTATTCTATTATTGACGTTGTTTTCATTTGTTTCAATGGCACAACTCTCTTGGTCAAAACAAGATCATAATTTTGGTATTTCTCAACTAAACATTCCTTTAGCATACGAGTTTCAGTATATTAACTACTCTGCAAAAACGGTTAATATTAGTTTTATCAAAACCTCTTGTGCTTGTTTAAAACCAAAGTGGGATAAAGCTATTTTGGCACCAGGTGAAGTTGGAAACCTAACGATTACCTATATACCAATGAAAAATGGCGGCTACAAAGAGAATGTAGAAATTTTTATGGATAACAATCCTTATCCTCAAATTATCACTGTGACAGGAGTTGTTGGTCAAGAAAGTATCGCTACTTATCACGAACCTTCGTTAAGCGGTACACAACCAATAATTAATAACCCGAAAATTGATACTTATGTGGGGAAAACCTCAACATTAACACCTCCAAATATTGTAGAAAAACCATCTGCACCAAACAGAACAGTTAAGCCAAGTGGAAATAAGCCTCAGCCGACTGCTCCAAAAAAGAAAAAAACAGCTCCTACTAAAACACAAGTGCCGAATATAACGCCCCCAAAAAAGAATAATATACCTGCACCTGCGAAACCAAAAGTCACGAAAAAACAAAACAGAACAAATACACAACCTGTACCTGCGAAACCAACTCCAAATAAACCAACTCCATCAAAACCAACTAAAACGAACACAAAACCGTCTGTGAACGTTGCAAATTCTACGGGTTCAAATGATTTGGGGACAGATATCGCTCGAAATTATCTTGGTGGTGAAGAACTAAATACTGCCGTCAATGAAACTTACCTTTCTACTCGTGAAAAAGCGATGATTAAAGAAATTAATTTGGTTCGTTCAAATCCACAGGCGTATATAAAAGTCGTTGAAACTTATGTTCAGTATATGAAATCAGATGATGGTGATTGGTACAAAGATGAAATTATCACAGCAAAAGAATTAATTGAAGAATTGAAGAAAACACCAAAATTATCAATTCTTTTACCAAGTCGAGATATTTATACAGCGGCAAAAATGCATGGCGAAGAAGCCAAAAAAGTTGGCAGTCTTGAGCATCAAGGTCAAGATGGTTCGTGGCCTTGGGATCGAGTAACAAAGTATGATAAAACCATGAAAGATGGTAATGAGAACATCGTTGGTGGTATGAAAGATATTCGAAAATCGGTATTGACATTATTGATTGATTCGGGTATAGAAGGTCGTGGACATCGCAAAACAATGCTAAAAAAAGAATGGACACATGTTTCGGCTTATGATGTTGGAAAAGTTGGAGAGATGCCTAATATGTGGTTACAAAAATTTGGACAAGCTAAAAATGGAAATTCTACATCAAGTCCAAATATCCCAGAACAACCAACTGAGTATGATGCTATAACAACATATGAAACGGATTCAAAACCAAAACCTGGTAGAATGGCTGTTCCTAATCGTTCCATTCAAAAACCAAATAATATGGAAAATGCGACGGTTATGCCAAATTCGCTACCTAAACCAAATCATAGTGCTGCACCAGCAAAACCGAACTCCGTTACAATTTCGAAAGAAACTACGGCTTCAACCAATAATTTAGCAAGTAATATACGACCATCAAAAAACTGTTATACGACTAATAACGCAGTTTATTTAAGAAATAATGAAAAAGAAATGATTGCAGAAATCAACTTTCTTAGAACTCAACCTCAAGAGTATATAGAAGTGATTGAAGCGTATATTGAGTTTATGGATAATGAAATTTCTAAAGATAAATCTGCTCGTATTTTTTATAATAAAGAATTAAAATCTGCTAATGAATTAATCGAATTATTAGAACGTTTACCGCCTTTAAATGCTTTAAAACCAAATAAAGGAATTTATAAAGCAGCAAAGATTCATGGTGAATATGGTCAAGCATCAGGTAACTTAGAAAAACAAGGTAGCGATGGTTCTATGCCACATAATCGTATTATGAAATATGCAACAGAAATGATGGATGGTGATGAAAATTTGCCTTATGGAAGTGAAAATGTACGTTACAGTATTATAAAATTACTAATCGACAAAGATGATGCAAAGAAGGAACAACGCAAGATTCTATTAAATCCAAATTGGGATTATATCGCTGTTTTTGAAGTTGGAAAAGTCGGAAATATGCATTATTGGGTACAAGATTTTGGTCAAGCTCGTCCTGAGTACAAACCGATGTACGATGTAGGCGAAGTTGAAACTTCTACCCCAGCAGTAATGGCTTTCGCCAATACAGAGACGTTGACACCAACAGCGATTGCTCTTGAAGTACAACCGAGTGCGACTATTTTTGATGGAAATAATTCTGCATTTTTATCTAAAAAGGAACAAATTCTATTACGTGAAATTAATTTCATTCGCTCTAATCCGACACAATATGCTCAAATTGTAGAAACTTATATTTATAAACTACAAGCAGACAAAACCTCATTTCCTGATAAAGCAAATTATTATAAAAAACGCATTGAAGCGGCAACATTCATTAAAGAAGAATTGGCGAAAGCCAAGCCAAAACCAGTCTTAAAAGCAAACGCTGATTTATATAAAGCAGCGTATCAACACGGGCAAGATTGTAAGGAAAATAGTAGCTTCACGCACTGGGGTTCTGATGGATCGAATACTTGGCAACGATTACAACAAAATGCTCCGAATATCAAAGATGGTGACCAGTGTTTAGTTAGTAATACCGATGATATTCGTGAAAGTGTTATCAGTATGTTGATTGATCATGCGATTTATAGTCGCAATCGTGAGAATGTTTTATTGAAAGCTAATTGGACACATTTTGCAGCATCTGCAATCGGAGATATTGGAAAACGTAAAGATTGTTGGGTAATTACTTTTGGTGCTTTTTAGGGAAGTAGTAGCTAATAAGTAATAAGTAATAAGTAATAAGTAATAAGTAATAAGTAAGTTGATTGATTTTGATAATTAAAACAACATAAGTGTTTCATTTTAAATATATTACAGCTTACTGCAAACTTATAAAAAGGACACAGAGGAAATAAAACCTTTGTGTCCTTTTATCTTTTTATAGCAAAATATTATAAAGCAATATCTAATACTTCCGACATTTTATCTACAAAATGGAAAGTCATTCCTTCAAGATAAATATCTTCAATTTCGTCAATGTGCTTTTTATTTTTTCCACACAAAATAATTTCGTTAATTCCTGCACGTTTTGCTGCTAAGATTTTTTCTTTAATTCCACCAACAGGCAAAACACGACCTCGAAGTGTAATTTCGCCAGTCATCGCCAAAAATGGTTTCAATGGTTTTTTCTTAAAAGCAGAAGTTAAAGCTGACAACATCGTGATTCCTGCCGAAGGGCCATCTTTCGGAATTGCACCTTCAGGAACATGAATATGAATATCTGTTTTTGAGATTTCTTCCGCATCAACACCCAAACTTTCGGCATTTGCTTTAATAAAACTCAATGCAGTATGTGCAGATTCTTTCATCACATCACCTAAGTTTCCAGTTAGTTTCAATGTGCCTTTACCTTTACTCATACTCACTTCGATGAATAAGATTGCACCACCAACACTTGTCCAAGCTAAACCAACAGCAACACCTGCAGGTTGTTTTTCTTGATAAATATCATTTGAAAAACGAGGTGTTCCTAAAATTTCTTGCAAGTCGCTTTTCTTAATAGAAGCACTATATTCTTCTTCCATTGCGACTTTTTTGGCGACCGAACGCATCACGGCAGCCATTTGTCTATCCAACGAACGAACACCCGACTCACGAGTATAATCTTGAACGATTTTCTTTACAACATCAGGACGAAGTTTGACTTCTTTTGAAGATAGACCGTGATTTTTGCGTTGTTTTGGTATCAAATGTTTTTTCGCAATTTCGACCTTTTCTTCAACAGAATAACCACTTACGTGAATAATCTCCATTCTATCTCGTAATGCAGGTTGAATCGTATTCAACGAATTTGCCGTAGCGATAAACAAAACATTCGATAAATCATATTCTAATTCTAAATAATTATCATGAAAAGTCGAATTTTGTTCTGGATCCAATACTTCCAACAAAGCCGAAGAAGGGTCACCACGGAAACTATTTCCAATCTTATCAATTTCATCTAAAATAAAAACAGGATTCGATGATTTGACTTTTTTTAACGATTGAATAATTCGTCCTGGCATTGCACCAATATACGTTTTTCGGTGTCCACGAATCTCTGATTCATCGTGCAAACCGCCTAATGACATTCTCACATATTTTCTATCCAACGCTTCCGCAATAGATTTTCCTAACGAAGTTTTACCAACTCCAGGAGGGCCAACTAAACATAAAATCGGAGATTTCATATCACCTTTTAGTTTCAAAACAGCCAAATGTTCCAAGATTCGTTCTTTGACTTTTTCTAAACCATGATGATCTTTATTTAATACTTTTGCCGCATTTTTTAAATTGAAATTATCCTTTGTAAACTCTTGCCAAGGTAAATCTACCAACAACTCCAAGTAGTTAATCGTAATGCCATATTCTGCCATTGCAGGATTAATACGACGTGCTTTTTTAGCTTCTTTCGCAAATGCTTCCTTGACATTTTTAGGCCATTTTTTAGACTTTGCTTTCAGTTCTAATGCTGCTAACTCTTGATGAGAATCTTGACCTAACTCTTGTTGAATCGTCTTTAATTGTTGATTCAAATAATAATCTCGTTGTTGTTTATCAATATCGGTACGAACCTTATTTTCGATTTGACTTTTAAGTTCTAAAATCTGGCGTTCGTGATCCATATGTTCCAATATAACTTCTGCTTTCTCATCCAACTGGTCAATTTCTAAAATTGATTGTTTTGCACCGACTTTAATCCCTAAGTTAGAAGAAACGAAGTTTAAAAAGAAAGAAGCATCTTGAATATTACGAAGCATAACACTTGCTTCATTCGGAATATTCGGAGAAAGATTAACAATCTCTTCTGCTACTTCACGAATAGAAGCGATAAAAGCCTTAAATTCTTTCTTATTTTTAGCTGGTTTCTCTTCTACTTTCTCAATTCTTCCTTCCAAATATGGTTCTTCCGATATTAATTCTAACAACTCAAATCTTCCTCTTCCTTGCAAAATTGCAGTTGTCGTATCATCAGGCATTTTGATTAATTTCAAAATACGTGCAACCGTTCCAACTTTGTATAAATCATCGGTTGAAGGGTTTTCTTCTTTTCCATCTTTTTGAGATAAAACACCAATTAATTTATTGTCTTTATAGGCTTTTTGTACTGCTTTTACAGATTTTTCTCTTCCAACCGTTATCGGAATAACAACTCCAGGAAAAAGCACTGTATTTTTTAATGCCAATAATGGAATAGTAGGAGGAAAGTCTTCATCATCATTTATATTCATATCTGCTTCAACCGAAAAAATCGGCATGAAGTCATTACTCGATTCATCACTAAAACTTGGGCTAAATGTTAAATCATCAAATGTGTTCATATAGTCGTGTTTTTTCTATATTCAATTGTACTCGTCAAAATATGACGATTATTATGCCATCGTAAATCTGTCAGTAATTTGTTCATTTATATTTAGAAAGTCAATTTAGAAAGTAAAAAATTATGACAAAAAGGCATAATTAACAGTATTGTTGAGATATTTGAGCAATCAAGTAACTAATAATTAAACTAAATAAATGAGTTAAAAAGACATTTAGGAGTTGAAAAATATTTTGTGCAATACTTGATTGTAATTATGTTTCATTCTTTTTGGAGTGCAAACAGTTTGTTGAACATCCAAGAATTGAATTAATTCAACTGCTTCTTCTATTATTTTTATGTTATTATTATTGATATAAGTTTGTAATGATTTCCCTTCTCGAACCAAAGTTCTAAAACTAATATCACAAACTAATTCCATAACTTCTTTACGATTCATTCTTAGTGTGGTTTGTTTAGATTCATGACGCAAAACAATCAAATTATTGACGAAAGGTTTTTAATTTTTTAATAAATCATTTATAAAATCTTTTTTTCATACTAATTATTCATATTTCGCTGATATTAAATTTAAAAACGAAAATATTACGTTTTGCCTTGCAAAACAATCATCTCACGCAGATTTCGCAGATTTCGCAGATTTCGCAGATTCACGCAGATTTTTCATTAACAAAATCATTTTCTTTATCAAAAAAAATCTGCGTGAATCTGCGTGAATCTGCGTGAATCTGCGTGAATCTGCGTGAATCTGCGTGAAAAGAGCATTTTGCGAAGCAAAATTTAGCAATTGTGATAATTATTTATGTAGCCTTTGAAAACACAAATTGTCAAAAACATTAACAAAAGCGTCCGTTATATTACAAGTTCATTTGATAATCATCTAATTGTAGAACATAATGAATTACTTTTACTTTATACATTCTGAAATAAATCGTAACTACTCAGCATGATTAATAATCTGCGTTTAATTGGGTTAAAAACCCAATTCTTTAGATGCAAAAATGCTAAGAAGCACTTGATTTTTAAACTTTCGAGTATTACTCGACTATACAACATCTATAAAATCGGGTTTTT
>JBGCFH010000009.1:0-42132 GCA_045106825.1 Saprospiraceae bacterium
CTCTTTATGATTCTATGTGGTTTACAGTAGCGGCTGCTTTAGCTGCCGTATGAGTTTGTGATATTTTCGGCAGCCCCGAGGACTCGGGGCCGTTACTTAGCATCAAAATATTCAAAACCACGTAAAATCATAAAGAACCATAACTTTACAGATACTAACAAAAATAACACTTGGATATATTCAGATTGATTTTTCTTTAAAGAGATGTTAATGAAAAAATTATACTATAATTTTTTCATAGTCAATTTTCAATTGTCCACTCATATTTATTTCACTATAAAAAACTAATATAATGATTGGTAATTAATATTAATTATCAATCATTATTCAGCGGCATAATTTTACTTTCCTTTAATTAGCTGCGAAACACGAACAACATAATGGGTAGAATTGTAACACTTGATGAGTTTATCATTGATAGACAAAAAGATTTTCCTTTTGCCAGCGGAGAACTTACAGGACTTTTACGTGACATTGGTATTGCTACAAAAGTTATTAGCCGAGAAGTAAATAAAGCAGGTTTAATTGACATTTTTGGTGAAGCAGGACAAGGTAATGCTTCTGGAGATGATGTTCAAAAATTAGATGTTTTATCAAATGATTTGATGACACACTTCTTGAGAAATAGCGGTGAATGTTGTGGTATTGCTTCGGAAGAAGAGGAAGGTTTTGTTGCTTTTAAAAATAAAGTTGGAAAATCTGGTAAATATGTCGTTGTTTTTGATCCTTTAGATGGTTCATCGAATATTGATGCAAATGTCCCGATTGGAACTATTTTCGGTATTTATCGCCGCAAATCTGAAGTATCGGAAGTTGCTCAGTTAGATGATTTTTTACAACAAGGAAGTGAACAAGTTGCTGGAGGCTATGTGATGTACGGTTCTTCTACGATTTTGGCTTATACAACTGGCCGTGGAGTGAATATCTTTACATTAGATACTTCAATTGGAGAGTTTTGCTTATCACACAAGAACCTGAAAATGCCAAAAACAGGTAAAATCTATTCTGTCAATCAAGGTTATTATATCAAGTTCGACTTAGAAATGCGTCGTTACATTGATTATTGTAATGATAAAGCTCACCGTTTGCGTTATATCGGAACGATGGTTGCTGACATTCATAGAACGTTGATAAAAGGTGGGATTTTTATTTATCCTGCTATGATTGGTTATCCGAATGGTAAGCTACGTTTATTGTATGAATGTAATCCGCTATCATTCTTAATCGAACAAGCTGGCGGCAAATCTATTGATGGTAATCGTCGTCGAATTATGGATATTCAGTTGACGGAATTACACCAAACTTCTTCAATCATTATGGGTTCTGAAGAAATGGTGGAAAACTTTGAGAAGTTTGTCGCAAAATATAGTGCTTCACCTTATGCAACGATTTAAGAATTTTTGAAATGCCAACACACAAGTCTTTATTGTATCACAACTTTTGTAATTTCGATGTTGTTTTATAAACAATTATCAAATCAAAAATCATAAAAATGTTTTGGAATAAATCAAAAACAAAAGATACATCAACTGCTTCCATCAATTGGCAATTGTTGAATACAGCAGATGGATTAGAAGCGGTGAAGGAAAAATCAACAACAAAGACACAAGTGATATTCAAACATTCGACACGTTGTTCTATTAGTTCAATGGCAAAAAGACGACTGGAACGTACTTGGAATATTGAAGATGAAAAAGTTGATATTCACTATTTAGATTTAATTGCTTATCGCAATATTTCTAATCAAGTTGCGGACGATTTTGGTGTAACACACGAATCTCCACAAATATTGATTATCAAAGATAAACAAGCTATTTTTCATACGTCACACAACTATATTTCAACGGATGTGATTGAAGAGTATATTTAAATCTACTGTTGAAATTGTCATATTGTTTTTGACGAATTAGAAATTTATTATAATCAAAAAAGACTTGTTGAGTAGTTATACTTGACAAGTCTTTTTTTATGAAATCTTTAAACTTAAACTTAAACCTAAATTACAATTTCGTTACTCGTTGTCTTAATAAAAAATCCGCAATCGTCAAAGCAGCCATTGCTTCCACAATCGGAACAGCTCTCGGCAACACGCAAGGATCATGACGACCTTTTCCTGTTACAATCGCTTTTTCGCCTTCGATATCGACCGAATCTTGAGCCGCTACAATTGTTGCTACTGGCTTAAAAGCTGCTCGAAAATAAATATCCATTCCATTAGAAATTCCGCCTTGAATTCCACCAGAATAGTTAGTTGTTGTTTCGATATTTCCATCATTATTCACAAAAGTATCATTGTGTTCCGAACCTCGCATTGTGATTCCATCGAAGCCGGAACCATATTCAAAACCTTTGCAAGCGTTGATACTTAACATTGCTTTGCCAAGTTCAGCGTGTAATTTATCGAAAGCTGGTTCGCCCAAACCTGCTGGACAATTGTTGATAACAGCCGTTACAACGCCGCCGATTGTGTCGCCATCTTTTCGTACTGCTTTGATTAAATCAATCATTTCTTCCGCTTTCGCTAAATCAGGACAACGAACTGGCGTATTTTCCACCAAAGATAAATCCAACTCCGAATACGTTTTATCGACTTTCACCGAACCAACTTGACTAACGTAACCTATGACTTCAACGCCAAAGTGCTTCAACAATAATTTCGCCACAGCTCCAGCAGCAACTCTTGCTGCCGTTTCTCGTGCTGACGAACGTCCGCCGCCACGATAATCACGAATGCCGTACTTTATATGATATGTATAATCTGCGTGTGAAGGTCTGAATTTATCAGCAATATGACTATAATCTTTTGACTTTGCATCTGCATTATAAATTATCATTCCGATTGGTGTTCCAGTCGTTTTACCTTCAAAAACGCCTGATAAAACCTCGATTTTATCGGCTTCTTTTCGTTGTGTTACGATTTTTGATTGTCCAGGACGACGACGTGCTAATTCGCTTTGAATGAATGCTTCATCAAATTCAATTCCTGCTGGACAACCGTCAATGATTACGCCCAAACCTCTTCCGTGCGATTCGCCAAAAGTGGTGATATTAAATATTTTTCCAAATGTATTTCCTGCCATGATTTGTGTTGCGAGTTACGAGTTGCGTGTTGCGGGTTTTGAAAACCTCTGCGACTTTGCATCTCTGCGTTTAATATAAAAAAACGAAGATAAGGTGGTTTTTGATTTTGATTGAATTTTAGACTTTGGTCTTAACAGATTTGTATGTATTTCTATAAAAATTCAACATTCGTAGGTTTTTGGTTTGGAATAAATAGATTATGTGTAAGTTTAAAATTGTAAATATATTTTTCAACTCCAAATCTATTATTCGATGAAAATCAATAAAATAATAATCGCATTTCTCTGTATTATCTTAACAATCAGTTGTAATTGGCAAAAAGTAGAATCTGTTGAACCTGAAAACTCAGAAACAGCAACACCAGAAGTACTTTTGGAAGAAGAAAAACCTTCTCGTAGTATTGATATATCATATATAAAAGGAAGTCGTTATGATAAAGATATTGTTAGTCAATTGTATGAGGAAGTATTAGAAAAAGATGCTGCTTTGAAGGCGTTGAATGATAAAATAGTTGGAATGTCAAGTATGCAAAACGATAGTTTACGAGCATTTAATAATTATGCATCTCAAAATTCGGATTATTGGGAAGATACCAAAAACTATATTAATCAAATCCAAGATGAAGCCTTGAAAGCAAGTACAGCAAAAGCTTTTGAAGATTTACAAAAGGCATTTAATAATAAAATTGCTGTTCATGAAAGTGCTAAAGCAACGATTGCTAAAAAGTCTATTGCTTTGCAAGATAGATTTCTGGTGATGAAATTAATGATTACACAAGCGATGATGAATAATTATCAAAAGAATGAATTACCTGATATACAACCGATGAATGATTTGATAAAGGAATATGATAAGTTGATTCAAGAAGCGGAGCAAATGAGTCAATAATGAAAGATAAAATACTTGACTGGATAAATGAGAATTGCTTTACAGATAAGGCTTTGTTAGTAGTAAATGTTTGAAATATTGTGTTTTAGAAGAGTATTTCCTTATTTAATTATCTTAATTCAAATGGTTTTAAAATAAAATTTCTTTAAATTTGGTGTGACATTTTCTTCTTTAGTGAGATACATATGTGTAAATGAATTTTTCCGTCAAAAGTATTTCATTTGAAATATTCAATAAATGATTTAAAAACAGAAATGAAAATAAATACCTTAACAATCTCCGATAGTAATAATTTCCAACTTTTGCATTATTGTTCAATAATCAATTCATATAATTTTCTATTCGGTTTCAAGTTCAAGTGTATCTTATCTTTCAAGCATTAAGTGAAATTTGACATAATAAAACAATTAGCTAAAATACAATATAATAATTTTTACAACCGGATAAAATCGTCTTTGACCAATATTAGTCAAAGAAAACCATCCTAAAAACCATGAATTATGATTACGTATGAAATTCACCCCAAAATCGGGGTTGCTCGTGTTGGTAATAGTCCAACAGACTTTTATTTAGCACCAGAAAGTGTTGGAGGTTTGCCAATTGCTTGTGAAAAAACAGGCGAACCTTTAATGACTGAAGATGGTACTTATAAATTTGAAAAAAAATATAAAGACGAATTAGGTCGTATTAAAAAGCAAGCTGCAAGATTTCAGATTTTTAAGCGTGCAGGATTAACTACCAGCTTAGTTAAACTAACGGATGATGATATTGAAAAAATATCTTGGACTGTTCACATTGCTAATAAAAAAGCAGTCTGGTACACTTTTTCAGAATTACAAGGAGATTTAGAATTTGGAGAATCCAATAGTTATAAAAATCAAGGTATTGGAGTAAATAATCCTGATGTAAAAGAACCAGAAAAAAGAAAAAAATTAATTATTGATCCAGGTCCAAGAACGATTGATCAACCTCACAATTCAGTTCCTATTTCTCGTGATAATATTCCTTCGGATTACAAATTTGGTTCGTTTCCTAATAAAGATAGTGGTGGTACTATCATTAAGACTTTGGGCGAATTACGAATGGATAAAGACGGAAACTTGATTACACTTCCTGGATTTGGAAATGTAACTGGTGACGCTGACATTACTACTTTTAGAGGTGCGGCTGGATATTGGGATGATATTGCAGATGGATATGTTTTAGCAACAATACATTTTAAAGATGGTTCTTCTATTAACGTAGAACCTTCCTGGTTACTTGTCGGAAGCCCAAAATTTGCTCCTGAATTAGTGAATATTACGACATTGCACGATACAATGTATAATACTGCTGTTAGAAAAATGAATAGTGATCCTCATATATTTTCAGGAAAAGAAACTGGTGATGCCTTTCCTAAATATGATGGTTATACACCATTAAATGGATTTAATCCTGATTACGAAGTTGATTATACAACACAAATAAAACCTATTATTGATAGAATGGCAGGTTACCGATGGGTTGCAGATATTCCTTATTTAGCATCTATGACCAATCCAAACTTTGATATGGGAGATTGTTCTGAAGAGATAAAAGAGAAACGAATGAATTACTTTAGATATTTTCGAGTTCCTGTATTACCTGAAGACTATGATGAATGGATGCACAAAGTTTCTCATGGACCAAATCAACTCTTTTCTACTTTTGATGGAAATCCTTTATTACCACTTAATTCAGGTGATAATTCTGTTGCTAATGATAATCATATTTATAAATTTGAAACACTTTCTCCAACTCAGTTCTTTTTTATGAATCAGTGGGCAGAAGGAAAATTTGTACGGAATAAAAACCTATCAAAATTTTACATACAACAATTAGATGAAGCAAGTGTCGGAAACTGTACAGGTGCTCCTTTTTCTCCTGGAATTGAAACAACTTGGATTGTTAGAAATGCACCGATTTATTCAAAGGCTTTCACATTAAAATTAGCTCACTTTGAAAATGGTTACGAAGCTTTATCTGCATATTATTTAGAGAATGGATTGAGCATAAGTGCTGATGAAGCAGAAGGACAAGGTTGTGAACCGGGTGACTTAACTAAAAGAATGGCGATTCCGTGGCAATCTGATTTTGCAGATTGTTCCTTACAAACACCTAATATCACAATGCCTAATGCTAATCAAGGTAGTGGCGGTATTCAAATTCCGCCGAGTTATCAAGTTTACTGGTGGCCACCACAAAGTCCAATGCATGTAATGTCAGGTAGTATTGAAGCGGCAGAACAAGTATTAGATGGACCTTTTACTAAAGATATAATTACTCCAGCAGGTGTGAGAATTCCTTATCAAAGAGGAATAGATGGTTTTTCTGAGATGATAAAAAACTGGTCACGATTAGGTTTTATTGTTAATCAAGGGTCAGAAGATTATCCATATTTTGTTGAGAAAGAACGAGATTTCTTATTCTTTGGTCAACTTAATAATAATAAGCAAAATTCATAAAGACAATAATGGATGTTGAAATTTTTTAGATCTAAAATTATTTCAATTGCTTTTTAAAATAAGTAGTAGAGTGTCGAAGTCTTTTCGGCACTCTAACTTAAATCTATCTTATTTATCAACCAAATCAACTAAATACTATGAAAAAGAACTCAATCCAGTATGATATATTAATAATCGGAGGAGGACCAGCTGGTACTTCTGCAGGAATGACTGCACTCAAAAGAAAAGGGACAAAAGTTGCTGTTATCGAAAGTTCTAATTATTCTAATTATAGAATTGGAGAATCTTTAACACCTGGTGTTCGACCACTTTTAGAATATCTCAATGTTTGGGAAAATTTTAGAAACGAACAATCCTTAGATGCTTTTGGTAGTCGTTCTGTTTGGGGAAGTGATCAAGTGGAAACATTAGATTATATGTTTACAATACATGGTCAAGGTTGGAGTTTAGATAGACTTAGGTTTGATAAAATGTTGGCTGAAAACTTTAAAAAACAAGGTGGCGAATTATTTATCTCTACAAAGTTTTTAAGAAGTAGTTTTTCTGATGGTATTTGGATAGTTGAATGTCAAGATGAAAACGGCAATATTTTTCAGATAAAAGCAAAATACTTGATAGATGCAACGGGACGAAAAGGATTGATTGCACGACAACAAGGTGCAACTCGTAAAGTATTTGATAAACTAATTGGTGTTGCTTGTATCGGAACATTTGATTCGGACACGAATATAGAACATTTTCTATCTGTAGAAGCTTGTAGTTATGGTTGGTGGTATGTTTCTCCTTTGCCAAATAATAAGGTGGCTGTCGTTTTAATGAGCGATTCGGACGTTATTAGCCAATTAAAAGCAGTACAATCTCAACAATTTTTTCAATTACTTTTCTCAACTAAACATACTCAAGAAAGAGTGAAAAATATATCATTTGGTGATGTTCCTACTGCCTTTTCTGCTTTTTCATCTTATCTAACCAAAATGGGAAGTGATAACTGGATAGCGATTGGCGATGCTGTTGCTTCACACGATCCGCTTTCTTCTACGGGTATTCCTCACGCTATAAGTAGTGGTATTCATGGTGCAAGAGTTGCGGATGATTTTTTGTTTGGTGACGGAATATTATTACCATATTACGAAAAAGGTATTCAGGAAAATTATATGCAATATTTAAAAACTCGTTCAAAATATTATGTAAAAGAAAGAAGGTGGCACGATGAAATTTTCTGGAAACGTAGAACAACTCCAGTTATGCTTAATCCACATACACATATTATTAAAAATGATAACAAAGAAATTTTGAATTTTACCCAAACAACTTACTTAACAAAAACATATAGTCAAAAGCTACTTAAATATTGTGAAACTAAAATTGAAATGCATCAAGTTGTTAATCGTTTCGCCAAAGAATATCCACAATTTCCAGATGAAAATATCATCTTAGGACTTCAAGAGTTAGTAATTTCTAAACATATAAATGTATGTCGTTAAACGTAAATTTTATTATAAAAAATAATAATTCTGAAATTGTTACTTACGAATAGTCATTGATATCAATATGATTTGAATCATATTTTTGATAGCTATTTTTTATTAATTTAGTATTTGGATTTCAATGTTATATCTAAAGTATACGTAAAAAAGAGCTAAACGATTATCAATGCAACAAACCGAAGAACATTTAATTGGTCACGAAATACGACCTCGATTTAAGGTCGAGACTTCTCTTACGATTGAAGAGTTGGTGATGAAGATTGATACCAAATTAAAGGAAGAAAATGCTTTGTGTAAAGGTCATATTTTTCATGGTTATGCGAAGTTGTATGCACTTGTTGAAGAAGAGCATTTTTGGTCACCTCATTTGACAATCACATTTGAAAATATTGATAATCAAACAGTTATAAGAGGTTTGTATGGGCCAAGAGCAACAGTTTGGACAATGTTCGTTTTCTTTTATGCGTTGTTGTCTTTTGTCATTTTGATTGTTTTGATAATTGGTTTATCATATTGGAGTTTGGGAAAATCGACTTATATCTTGTGGTGGATTCCTGTTTTATCTGCGATTTTAGGTTCGTTGTATTTTATTGCTTATTCTGGTCAACAATTAGGAAAAGATGAAATATTAACGATTCATCATTTTTTGGAAGAAAGTACTGGTTTGAGTATTTGATTGTGTCGCCTTCGGCTGATTGTATAATTGTGTCGCTTCGCTGATTGTTAAAAAAACATGATGTAAAATACGTCAATAACAATCAGACACTCAGAGAAGCAACACAATCATACAATCAATTTTACTGTTTATACAAATCTTTAGCATATTGAACGACATCAATTGGTTTATCAAAAAACTGTAATGAATCCATGATTTTAGTTAAGTCTTTTTCAACTCTTTCAGGTTCATTTGCATTCAGCACAAAACCATTAATTTGAACGATTTGTTCACCAATTTTTAATGCAATATATTGTTCTTGTACGATTTTCAATTTTCCTTTTGTGATAGGTTCAGGCAAATCAAAACTCCAAAAAATACCTGAATTTCTTTTATCATCGCTTAATGAAAACTCCTTTTGAGTAACTTTGACTGTTGTATCTAATTGATATTCGACACGATTTTTTTCATCTTCAATGAATCGTTTCCATAGTTCTTCTTCTGTAATCTCTTCACTTTTTCCTTTAAATTCATTCACAGGAATTGTAAAAAACTGAACGATAGAACCATCAATATAAAACGCCAAACCTTCTGAACTCACAGGTTCAACTTTCTCGCCTCGCATTGAAATAATGAAATTTGCATTCAATAAATTAAAAATATAATCGTAACCGTTCTTTGTTCTCAAACTTGCACTATTATAATCTTCAAATTTAATGACTTCACCATTATCATATACTTTTAACTCTAATAATCGTCCATCATTTTTCCAATGTCTAAAATCGCCATGTAAAACACCATTGACATATTCAGACTCATTCATTTTTTTACTATTTCGATACCATTCGATAGATTTACCATTTGGCTGACCTTTAGTAAAATCGGTAGATTTTCGCATTGTTCCGTCATCGTACCATAATTGTACTTTTCCTTCTGCAACACCGTTACGATATTCAATTGTTTGTTCCATTTGTCCATTTGGATACCACCAGGTATGTTTACCCAAATATTCGCCGTTTAAGACTTCTCCTCTTGACATCGTACTTCCGTCTTTGTACCATTCGGTTACCGTTCCTGTCGGTTTTCCATTTTGGTAATAGACTTCTAATTTCTTTTTTCCATTCTCATAATATTGCGTTTCTCTACCATATCTCGCACCCATTTTATATTCTGCTTCTGCAACAAGATTACCGTGAATGTTCCATTCTTTTGCCAAACCAGTTGCACGACCATCTTTATAAGGAATTTGGCGATATTTTTTACCATTTCCAAAGTAACCGATTCCGATTCCTGTAAAAGGCGTTTGTTGATAACGAACATGTGTTACACCATTAAATTCGTCTAATTCTGTAAAGTTGACCTTTTTTTGTGCGTAACTGATTTGAAAAATACTTACTAAAAGTAAGGTGATTAATAATTGTTTCATGCTTTTACTTTGTTATTGTTTCTGTTCTTAATCTAAACGTCCGAAAGGTAAGTAGTATTTTAGGAACATACAAAAGGCGTTCAAAATTGAATTTGAACGCCTTTTTAGCATTTTTTAGATTTTTATTTCTATAAAATTGGTTTATAACTTGCTTCATACTCCGACCAAGGAGTTGTTTTGTAATGTTCTTCAGCGAAGTAAGTCACGATAATCTCGAACTCTTCTCTCGACCGATAACCTGGAACAGCTTGAATAATTTCCATTTCTTCGTCTAAGAAAACTAATGTAGGATAACCAACTTTCTCATTGTCTTGCATAAACATTGTCGCCAACTCATGTCTGCCTCGACGACCAGCAGTTGAGTAGTTAAATGTTTTTCCCTGAAAAGCAAGAGGCTTGCGAGATTCTGCATCGAATTTCACAGCGTAAAAGTGTGTATTAATATAACGAGCAATTTGAGGATCGTTAAAAGTTGTTTTCTCCATACGCTTACACCAGCCACACCAGTTAGTATAAACTTCGATGAATACTTTCTTCTTTTTGCTTTTCTTCTTAACAACCTTTTCCATTGCTTGCCACTTAACTGTTTTTGAAGCATTTGCACTCGAAGAAGATTCACATGATGACAATAAAAATGTCATAGCTAATATTAAAGAACATGTCAGCACTTTTTTCATAAGTGTATTTTTTGAAGAATATTTAAGATTTAGACTTTATACAAGGATAGTTTACGTAACGAATTTACTACTTGTTTTCTATTTATTTAATTTTTTTAAAAAAAATAATACAACTCCTTCGTTATCAATTAATTGTAATTAATAATTATATTAACTATAAGTTTCAAAAACTAATATATATAAATATATAATATTTAAAGATGAATTATTTTAATATTAACACAATTATTTTATCACATAATTAATTTTTATTACACAATAAATTCATCATTCTAACTTATTTTAAACCTTTCCTTTTTTATCAGCCATTCTCGGTTTAAAAAATTTTATAATGCGTTTTATAAAGAATTGATGCTTTTAACGACTTTTTTGCTTAAATAAGAACATTCGACAGGCGATTTTAAATCGAATGTCGTCAACTTAAGCGATTGAACTTTTCTTCAAGAAAGGTCGGATGTAGTCACCTGATGACTTAAAGTCATCAGGTGACTTGCTAAAAACTTAGTTCTTTTCCTTAAGTTGACGACAAAAATCACTAATTACAGCAAAACACATTACGAATTATTTTAAACCGAGAATAGCTGTTAATATTTATATAAAATGCATTTACTAAAAGATAAGTCGACTCGCCTTTTTATACTCTTAGGTGGATTTTTTGTGGCGAATGCCATTATTGCAGAATTTATTGGCGTTAAGATTTTTGCGTTTGAAGGAACATTTGGCTTAGAACCATTTAACTGGAATTTGTTCGGAGAGATTGGTTCGCTGAATTTTACGGCTGGTGTTTTGCTTTGGCCAGTTGTATTTATTATGACTGATATAATTAATGAATATTTTGGACGAAAAGGTGTTCGATTTTTATCATTCTTGGCAGTTGGATTGATTTCATATGCTTTTTTGATGGTTTATATAGCGATTTGGTTAGCACCAGCAGATTGGTGGATTGGTAGTTTTGCTGAATCTGGTGTGCCTAATATGCAAACGGCTTTTGCCAATATTTTTGGTCAAGGTTTATGGATAATTGTGGGTTCATTAGTAGCGTTTTTGATTGGACAAATTACAGATGTGTTGGTTTTTCATCGAATAAAAAAAGCAACAGGTGAAAAATATGTATGGCTTCGTGCAACTGGTTCGACGTTAGTTTCACAGTTTATTGATAGTTTTGTCGTCTTATATATTGCATTTGTTATTGGGCCAGCAAATTGGGAAATGAGTTTATTTTTAGCCGTAGGAACAGTCAACTATGTGTATAAATTCATGATGGCGATTGTTTTGACACCTGTAATTTATGCGGCACATTATACTATTGATAAATATTTGGGTGAAGCAAAAGCGGAAGAATTGAAGACAAAAGCAGCTTTGAGTTGATATTAGAAATCTGTCAGGTTTTTGAAAATCTGACAGATTTGATTTTAATATTTGTTCCGAAATTAAAATTTCAAATCACATTATACCAGTATTAAAATGCCGATCATTTATAAGTAGGTCAACATATTTATCACGAAAGACCTGGCAGATTTTTAAAACCTGTCTTATCTGATAATCAGTAAATTTCGATATTTATAAATCCTGTAAAATCTGTCGAAGCACTTAGGTTATTTAAATGTGATTTAACCAACAATATCATCTACAATTAGCTTTGAGTTCATATTAATGCTTCGCAAAATACCACCAGCATAAGCACCAAAACCAATAAAATACAAACCTTTTCGCTCAGGAATAACAGGTGATTTGGGTTCACCCAAATGATTCAATACATTCGTCATATCTTCCACAAAATCCGCTACTCGGGAATGATAACCTGTTGCTAAAATTACAGCATCAAAATCAAGTGCTTCATCATTTTCAAATACAACTCCAGTTTTCGTAAATCGCTTTACGCCAGGTTTGATTTTTACTGAACCATTTTTAATTAGTTCTACCGTTCCTAAATCAATTACAGGCGTTTTTCCTAAGTCTCGTAGCTGTGCAGAAGGAGCCATTTTTGGGCGTTTCAAACCATATTTTGATAAGTCGCCAATCATCAATTTTTGAATCGTTACCGCAATCCAATCATTTAACCAAGTTGGTAATTTTTGCAATTTAATCGCAGTATATTGAGTTGGTTTTCCATTAAAATCGCGCAACACAACATTCACAGGACTTCGAGCCGAAATATATGGTTTTGCACCATGTTCATGCAAATCAATCGCCAATTCTGCACCAGTGTTTCCCATTCCTATCAATAACGCTTTTTTACCTTTTAGAGCCGAACCGTTTTTATAATACTTAGAATGCTGTAAAAAACCTTCATACTTGTCCATTCCTTCCCAAGTCGGTTCATTCGGAATACGATTAAAGCCAGTTCCGACAATCACATTATCTGATTGAAAAATTTTTCCAGTATTTGTTGTCGTTATCCATTTTCCATCCACTTCTTTAATCGAAGTTGCGGCTTCATTAAAGTAAGGTTTCATCTTAAAATTATCCGCATATTGTTGCATATATTCTACAACTTGCTCACGAGGTACATACAATGGAAAATCTTCTGGATAATCTAAATGTGGCAAGGCAGACAATTCCTTTGCGGTGTGTAAGTGCAATCTATCATAATGATTTCGCCAAGCAGGAGCAACGTTTTCCGCCATTTCAATAATCTCAAACGGAATATTCAATTTTGCCAAACGTCCTGCAACTGCTAAACCTCCAGGTCCAGCACCGATGATTAGATTTTGTGTAGTTATCATTATTTGGTATTAATTTCCTTGCAATATTTTTTGTAATTCATTGATTTGATTAGAAGGAACAATATTTTTCATTGTCATTGTTTCTATATCAAATAACTTGTATGCAGCAGGTTCATATGTACTTTCAAACGCTCCATTTTTATTTCTATCAAAACCATACCTTACAATAATTGAATTTGTTACGACATCTTTTCTTATGTTTAGAATTATTGTCGCATCATCTTTCTCAATCTTTTGAAGTTTTTCTGATTGAACAGTATAAACATATAAATCCTGTAAATCATTATTATCCAATACTTTATCTTTGTTCGTATCTTTTGTTGACACTAAAAGAAATACATATTTTTTATCATCATAAAGTAGAATACTTTCTATTATAATTGCCACTTTATCTTTAAAAAGAATCTTACTTTCAGCATTCAATCCATTATAAACTACCAAATTATTATACAATTGATAACCATCATATTTGATTTTATAAGAATTATAACTGGAACTATTCGTTAAACCTAACAGTCCATTATTTGAAACTCGCTCTACTTCTTCCAAGTTTTCTTGAGTTATAGGTAATAGATACGTTTTAGTAGCAGAATCCAATAATAGCATTTCATCAAAAGATATAATTTGACTTCTCAAACTGTCCTTTAATAATTCATCTGTACCAATTTCGGATATTGGTTCAACATATTCTTCTTCCCAATCATAATATCGGTGATTAAAAAAATCAATAATTGCAAAAAGCACGACTCCAACTAAAAATAATAAACCAACTGTTCCTGCAATTGCTAAAATCCACTGATTATATTTCTGTAATTTCATATTGATTGTATTTTAGACTATCGTTTATCCCAAAACGTTGATGACTAAATGATAGATGTATTTTCGTTGAAATACATGATTAATTAAGGCGTTTATAAAAATATGAAATGATTGTTTATGATTGTGTTGTATCATAATAAAAGCAACAAATCATTTTATTATGATAAAGGTAATATCAAAAAATGAAAAATCAGAATTAACTTTTTAATCTTGAGTATTCGTAGAATAATCAAATTAAAAAACTATTTTGGAATTGTAAAAAAGAAAGATGTTCCTTTTCCATATTCTGATTCTACCCAAATTTGCCCATTAAGATTTTCAATTATTTTTTTACAAGTAGCCAAACCAATTCCAGTTCCTTCATATTCCTCTTTGCTGTGTAATCGTTTGAATACTAAAAATATTTTTTCTAAATATTCTTTTTGGATACCGATTCCATTATCATTCACTTCAAAGTCATAACTATTCAACTGTTCTTTTACTTTAATATTAATAATAGGTTGTTTTTCATTTGGTACAAACTTTATGGCATTACTAATAAGATTCTGAAATAGCTGTACCATTTGTATCGGAAATGCTTTTACCTGTGGCAACGGTTCTATTTGTATTTCCGCATTTTTTTCTTTGACAGAATGTTGAAGATTTTGAATTACATTATAAATGGTATCATTTAAATCAACCATTTCTAAATCTTTTTCTTTGCGACCAATTGTTGAATATTTCAATAAATCATCCAATAGATTTTGCATTCGATGAACACCTGACAATATAAAATTTATATAATCTGTCGTATTTTCATCAAAGTGAGGTTTGAGTCGTCGATTCAATAATTGCGTAAAGCTATGAATCATTCGGAGCGGCTCTTTCAAATCGTGAGAAGCGATATACGCAAAGCTTTCTAATTGCAGATTCGTTTCAATATAATGTTCTAACTCTGCATTTTTAACGGCTAATTCACCTTCAGCTTTTTTGACTGCTGTAATATCAGTAGAGAAAATAATCAAACCATTTACATTACCATTATCATCTTTTACAGGAATCCTATCAACTCTCACCCAGACTTCTTCATCGAACTGATAATGTTCAATTTGATTTAAAATCGTATTTCCTGTCTCGATAGCTTTAGTATTAACGGACAGATATTCATTTGAAATCATAGGAAATAACGCTGATATAGATTTTCCTTCATACATTTCTGGTTTTTCTCCAAGCGAAATTCGATTTCCTCTAAGTACTTTATTTTCCGTATCTAAGTGTAAAAAAGCAATAGGAAGTGCATCGAAAAACGTTTGCATTTCTTGATAACGAGCTTTTCGTTCTCGCTCAATCATAATATCTGCTGTAATATCTTTAGAGACTGTAACGACATAATCATCATCATCAATATTTATAATAGAACGAGTAAGTTCTGCTACAAACTCACTTCCATCAGATTTTTTAAATTGCTTTTTTGTCCTTATTGCTTTTATATCTCCATTTAATAATCGTTTAGTAATCACTTCATCTTTACTAATATTTGTCTTTTTACTAAGGATATTACTTTTTTGTAAATTAAAAAATTCTTCCTTCGTCAATCCTAAAGCATCTAAAGCTCCTTGATTAATTTCAGTGACTGTTTCTGTACCAAGATGAGCAATAGTAATACCCATCGGACTATTATCAAATATAGTCCGAAACTTTAATTCGCTCTGTCTAAGTGCTTCTTGTACTTGAAAAGTTTTTGTAATGTCTTTTGAAATAGAAACAATATAATCCTTATCATCAATTGATAACATTGAACGAGTAATCTCTGCAAATACTTCACTTCCATCAGCTTTGATAAAAGATTTTTCAGAAATAATAGTTGTCTCTTCTCCAGTAATCAATTTTTGAATAATCGCTTTATCTTTCTCTAAATCAGTCGAAGGACCAATCAATTTTTCTTTTTGTAAACTATAAAATGCTTCCTTTGTTAATCCTAAACTATTTAATGCACAAGCGTTTATCTCTACGATTTCATCTGTTTCGATATTACGAATCGTAATACCTAACGGACTATTATCAAACAAAGAACGAAACTTTAACTCACTTTCTTTAAGTGCTTCTTGTGCTTGAGAGGTTTCTGTTACATCTTGAATCGTAATAATTGCTTCTACAAAATGGCCATTTATATCATAAACACCATTGACGATTAGTTGAGCATTCATCACATTACCATCGCTTCTACGAAATCGTTCTTGTGATTCAAAATGTTTTATTTCACCTTTAATTAATTGTATAAATTTTTCAGGTACTATTTTTTTATCAAGATTAAAATCAATCAGTTTTTGTTGTAATATATAGGATTCTTCTAATCCTAATTGTTTACAAAAAGCAGGATTCACACGTTTAAATTCGCTTTCTATACCAATTACAATTATTCCTAAATAATTATTCTCAAAAATCGACCGAAAAAACTGTTCACTTTTTTTAAGTTGCTGTTGTTTGGCTAATACTTCATTTTGAGCTATCAATGATTCATTTAAATCATTCATCTTACGCTCATACTTTTGAAAACTTTGATGCGTAAAACCAAGCAAAACTAAGACAGCAAAAAACAGACAAAAATCATAAAATATGTAGGAAATATCATCCGAGGAAAATGGATAATATTTTAACTGCAAAAAAATAGAGAAAAATACAACAAAGCCTATAATACGAAAAACGTTCTTGTCATAAAAAATACTGGTAATCACAAAAGGTAATATCAAAAAATAAGGTGTATCTGAAATATATAAATTCCAAAAAATAATTGCTGATGAAAAAAATAGTAACGCAATTAGTTTCGTAAGAAAGAATCGTTTTAATCTATTGATAAATGGTATAATAAAATAAATAATAGAAAAGACTAAACAACTTAAAATAACCTTCGAATCTGTTACAATAAAAATAGATAATAATAGGACTAAAATACAAAATAAACCTGAAATAATAGCTCCAATATTAATGAATTTAACAATACGTTGTTCACTCAATGATAAAGATTCATCAATTCCTGCATTTAATATTTTATTTTCAAATTGATTTAAGTAAAAATCCCAAGTATTATTTGCCATTATTGCCCTACTTTTCTTAGTATTAATTGTGCTAATTTTGCTGCTTTATTATCTTATTACTACTAATATATGATATATGCAAAAAGTGTGCATATTAATCATAACACAGATAAAATATTTTGATTTATCTATTATTTCTAATGTCTTTATTTAACTAAACTTTGCAAAACTTAATTTTTTTCATATTTTGTAGTTTTAAATATTGATTTTGAAATCAGTACATATTGATAATTCAAATATGTAAGCTTATATCTTATTTCAAATCAACAACATATAAATTTTAATAAAAAAATTTACTTAATGGGATTATTCAACTTTATTCGTGATGAATTTTTGGAGGTTATAGAATATGTCGAAGATGACAAAGATATTGTTCTATGGAAATTTCCTGATAAAGATAGAGAAATCAAGTATGGCGCTCAACTTACGGTTAGAGAATCACAAGTAGCAATGTTTCTTGACGAAGGTCAATTTGGAGATATTTTTGAGCCAGGTCGTCATAAATTGATTACGGACAATATGCCAATTTTGACCACGATAAAATCGTGGAAATATGGCTTTGAATCGCCATTCAAAGCGGATGTTTATTATCTTAGTACACGTATTTTTCCTGCTCTAAAATGGGGAACTCCAAACCCAATTATTCTTCGTGATCCACAATTTAAGCAAGTTAGAGTAAAAGCATTTGGAACATATTTCATTAGAATCAAAGATCCTCAAAAGTTTTTTACACAATATGCTGGTACCGGTCATATTGTTCGTATCAACGAACTCGAAAACCATCTTAGAGATATTGTTTCCCCAAAATTTGCGGAAGCTATCGCCGAAGCTGGTGTTTCTGTCTTAGATATGGTTGCTAACTATACGGAATTAGGAAATGCTGTTTTGCCTATTTTGCAACAAGACTTAGATGATTTTGGTATCGAATTGACAAAGTTCCAAATTACAAGTACATCATTGCCAAAAGAAGTCGAAGCATTTTACGACAAAATGACGAATATGAACATGGTGGACGATATGAATAAGTTCCAGCAGTTTCAAATTTCGAATGCTATCGAAAAATCAGCAGAAAATCCAAGTGGCGGAAATACAGGTGTCGATATGGGAATGGGAATGGGAATAGCTCAAATGTTTATGAATCAAATGAATAAAGGGCAAAACCAGAACCAAAACCCACCGCAAAATCAGAATCCACCACAAAATAACTCTGGTAAAGCGATGACTCGTGAAGAAATCATGGATACACTAAAAGGTTTAGGCGATTTAAAAGCCGCAGGGATTCTAACAGATGAGGAGTTCAACGCTAAAAAAACCGAACTTTTAGCCAGACTTTAGTGGTTTAAGTGGTTTAAGTAGTTTAAGTAGTTTTAATAGTTCTTACGAACCACAACTACTTAAACTACTAAACTACCTAACGACTAAAACTAAAATTACTCTCCAATATTCTGTACGAACCATTCGATATATTGTGCATCTTGCAGTGTTTTTTCATTATCAAAAGGACTTGGAAAACGAGTTGCACCTTTACAAACATGATTTCTATCATAAGCTACTTCTTTAAAAAGCGGAACTGCCCATTGTCCACATTCTGAATACGTAAACGTATAGTTCATCGTAATAATGAAATCCTCTATCTCTGCATCTTCAACAACTTCGGTACGATATGCACTTGGTGTACCATCAGTTACTTCCAATTTTCCAATTTTAATTACTTTTGCGATAATGGATACTTTTTCCTCATTATAACTACACACTTCAATTCTCGTACTCAATACTTTCATTAAGTAAACCTCGTCTGTATCACAACAATCACAATAATCCAAAATAAATGGATGTTGCGTCAAATGTTCGATAACATGTTGTGCTTGTTCTTCTGTTAAGTCTTCCCACGGATCGGCAAGAACTGACGAAAAAATCATCAATGTACTTACTAATGATAATAGTATTTTTTTCATAAAAAGATATTTTTAATTGTTATTAATATTAATGAATAAGTTTTGGGCTCTGGACAAAATTGTCAATGAACCATAGATTTATCTATGTACGACTATCTGTAAAATATATTGACTTCAAACGATTGTCTTTAAAATTGAAAATCCAGACAGATTCTCCTACTTGACAACAACTTAACTCGATTTTGTCCTTACTTAATGACATATAAGGTCGCTTTTCATTATTGAATAATCGAAGGAAAATAGTTTCAAAATCTTGACGTTTTTGTCCTATTTCGATACCATAATTCAAAAATTGTCCCTTAGATTTTATAACAACTTCTGATACATTGTCATTACGAAATTCGATATAAGAACTATCTTTAGAATAAGTAAAATCAAAATCGCTATCTTCATTTGATTTGATGCAATTAGCATCTAAATAAGTGCGATTTTCAGGATTTTCAATAAAAGCCTCAACACTAATTTTTAGATTTGGATTTATTGCATTATCCAACATCAAAGGTTCATTTTCAGGTTTGTCTAACTTTGAGGTACAACTTATTAGAAGTAGAACAGGTAACAATAATACGAAATGTTTCATGTTTTGTAGATTTATATGAATACTAATGGTACAAATTTAATTATTATTTTATAGCCGTGAAAACACAATAACTTTTCACTAAATAACTTTTCCTGTCTTACCTTTGCCACAAATTTTAGAAATTATGGAATTATTAAAAACAGCATTAGGAAGATTACGTTTTATTGCCTTTTTAGAAGGAACATCATTGTTATTAATTCTTTTTGTAACAATGCCTTTGAAGTATATTTTTGATTATCCGCAAGCAAATATGATTATTGGAATGGCTCACGGATTGTTATTCATGTTGTATTTTTTGGCAATAGTTCGAGCAAAAATTGAGTTTGATTGGACATGGAAAACATTTGGTTTAGCGTTTGTCGCTTCGATTATTCCTTTTGGGACATTTTGGGCAGATAAAAAGATTTTTATGGCTAAAAATGAAGCATAAACTTATTACCTAAAATACGTTTAACATTCTAATAACTAAACAATCACAGTTATTTGCAAGTTGATTTAGTAATTTTGAAATAGAATAATATTCCTTCCGTTTTAAATACTAAAAACTTGTACTATGAGATTTAGCTTCATAATTTCGCTTATTATTGTGTTTGCAGCGTGTACTGTTACGGCTGAACCTCAACAATTTAGTGTCAAATATTATTCTGAAAATGTCAGTTTTGATTTTGATAATACGACGTTGCCAGAAGATTATATTCGCTTTGACGAATGGTTTGCAAAACGTTTTTATTATAAATTAGGACAAAGTGACTTGAGCAGTTTAGTTGCTACGATTATCCAAAATCAAAATGATTATAATTTAAATGGTTGGTTGACGTATGGTTTAATCAAAAAAATTGTGGACGAAGTTGCTGCCGATAAATCTACTAATTATCAACGTTTACTGACTTGGTTTTTATTAAACAAAACAGGTTATGATGCACGATTAGCACATTATCACAATGAATATTATATACAAGTTCATACAACGGATGATTTATATGAAATTCCATTTTTTGAATTAGATAACCGAGTGTTTATCAATATCACAGCCGTTGAAGGTTCTAAGTCAAATCGTAAAAAAAAGAGCTTAGAGTTTTATTTAATTGAGTTTAAAGCAAATCCTAAGGGCGAATCTTTATCTTTTAATTTAAGTCAATTACCGACTTTCTCACCGAACATTATCAAGAAAACTTTACGATTTTGGGGAAGTGGACAACGACAAGAAATGACGGTTAAATTGGATAAAAATATCATTGAACTTATGAATGATTATCCGATTGTGGAAGAAAAAGATTATGTTTTTCGCCAACTTTCACCAACTTTAAAAGCCTCATTGATTCCTCAATTAAGAGAAAAAATTATCGGAATGCCACAAACCGAAGCTGTTCAATTTATTTTAGGATTGACTCGTTCAGGGTTTCGATATAAAGAAGATACGGATAATTTTGGTTATAATCGACCAATGATTGCGGACGAAGTATTGTACTATTCGTTTTCGGATTGTGAAGATCGTTCTGCTTTATTTTTTAATTTGGTTAAAGAATTATTGGATTTGCCAATGATTATTGTGGCGTATTCTGACCATTTGACAATCGGTGTGAAACTGAAAGAAAATAAAGGAAAACCATTGTATTATGACGGTGAAGCTTATACGATTTGTGATCCAACTGGCCCAAGTAATACATCAAGAGTTGGGATTTATCCGAAAGGTTATGAGCGAAAAAGTTATGATGTGATTGGAACGCATGAGTAGTTTGAACAAACAAATCTTGATTAAGCTCCAGTCTATTATTTGCCGAAAGGCATATATTTTATGGCAATTTGGACAAAAGAAAAAGGTTAGTAGAAAAAGTTATTGTTGAGTAAATTATCTGAAACCTGACAGGTTTTGAAAACCTGTCAGGTTTATTACTACCCAATTCCCGTTCCATTTCCTTCAAAACTCTGTTTCTCCTTATCGGGCAACAAACCAAACAAAGTATTCACACAAACACGCAATTTATCAATATTATCATTTTCAATCGCTTCTTCACCAGCTTTGATGTATTGCTCACCGACAGCAAGATTAGAATAAAGGTCTTTTTGCATCACAACATGATAGTACAAACCTTTTACATAATCACTACTTTTCCATAATATTTGACCACGCAAACGATACAATTTATCAATTAACTCATTGATTTTCAATTTACTATTCGAAGCTAAAACGTTTTTCTCTTGAGCAATTAAATAATCAAATTGTTGCTGTTCTTTTTCGGAAACATCGTTGTATTCCATTGTCGATTGACAATAGCGTTTGGCTTGTGCGTATTCCATTTTGACTTGAATAATGTGCTTATCTCTCGTCAAACTATCGACTTGTTGAGCCAATTCACGCTTCTTCGTATCTATTTGAAATTTTTCGTCCGTGACATCATCTTCTGTTAGTTTTTTCGATAGTGTCAACAATTTTCGAATATCAACACGAGCTTGTTTCAGACCTTCTGCTGCTTTATAATTTTCTTGATTTTCAGCTTGTTGCAGTTCGTCACTTGCCTTTTTGTACAACGTCATCAACTCTTCACTCAATCGACTGACGTTGACTTGTCGCTCCGAAGGTGTGAACACATTTTCAAATTCTTGATCCGTCAACATCAAATATACATTGATGCGTAAATCTCTCGATTCGGACATTTCTAATGTGATTTCTACATCCGAACCTTTGACCAAATCACGAGTTAAATCTTTGCCTGAAACACTGATAAAACCTATCGTTTGATTTGCTGAAGGCATCGCAAAACCTGGCCCTTCGACGATATTTATGGTGATGCTATCATCGCTTCCTTTACGAATCGTTTTCGTGATTTCTTTTACTAATGTTCGCTTAGTTGGTAGAATGGAATTTTTCTCAAAAATAACTTCCAAAACCGTTTGACCAGTTTCAAAATCATCAATTTCTAAGCAAATATCGTTTGGCAACGGTTGACCGACAACGTTGTATTTTCCTTGTGTAATGCCAATCAACGGCACATCAATTGGAACAATATCACCTTTTGAATTCGTGATTTTTAATTCAAAGAAATTGTGTGCATTTGCGGCTAAAGGCAACTCTTCCATGATTCGGTTTGCCAACGGTTTTACACTAGAGTCAAATCCGCCATCTTTACGAATCATTCGATATGATAAGTCCGTCAAATCGCCTTCAATCAATGCTGTGAAATATTCTTCTTCTTCTTGAGATGTTTTTTGATAAGCAGTTTTGATATTCAATCGTGACTTTATCTTATCCGTGTTTAATGATTGATTTTCAGCGATTTGCTTTGGTCGAGTTCCAGCATAAAAAGCTGCTCCGACTGCAACTGCTGTCGTAGGATCAATATTACAATTGATGTCTACACCAAATGCAGCACCGACTTGCTCACGCACAAAAGGAATATAAGTCGAACCGCCAACCATTAATATAAACTTGATATTATTTGCCGTAAGGCTATTTCTATCCAAAATCGTCCGTACTTTTTCGATAGAAGATTGAATGTAAGGTTTGATGATTTTTTCAAATTGATACCGATTGATTTCTAAGTAACCATCAATAAAATCACCATTATCATCTTCGGTTTCAAACTCGATTTCCACGAGTTCAGAGTTCGTTAATTGTATCTTTGCTTCTTCGGCTTTGTGCATTAGTACATGATACAATTTATTGTATTTGCCAGACGCAGATTTGAGTTCTTGTTCTAAATTATCGAATGTTCCTTGTGTCAATAAATACGGCACAACCAAATCTTCAACAATCAATTTATCAAAATCTGCACCGCCCAAAAAGTTGTCACCTTCATGATCCACAACTTTCATTTCGCCATCTCCGATACGAACCAAAGCGACATCAAATGTTCCGCCGCCTAAATCATAAACCAGCCATTGACCTTCTTCAAACGCATCTTCGTCTTTATTGGCGTAAGCCAAACTCGCTGCAATCGGTTCTTGTAACAAAACAACTTGCTCAAAACCTGCTTCAATTCCTGCTTTTTTGGTTGCATTCGATTGAATTGTATCAAACGAAGCTGGAATCGTCACAACGGCTGCATCAATATTTTCGCCAGTATGAACGAAGTTTTTCAACTCTTTCAAAACCTGTGCAGATAATTGAATTGGCGTTTTATCATCGTTCAATGAAGCAATTGGATATTTTTCCGAAGTTCCCATTTTTCGTTTGAATGAACCAACGACATTTTTTGGATCACGTTGCAAATATTCTCGGGCTTTATCACCAACGATGATTCTATTTTTGCGAAAAGCTACCACAGACGGCAGCGTTTGCTTCATATTCAATGGATTACGAAATAATTCTACTTTGCCATTTTCAAATTTGGCAATCGCAGAGTTGGTCGTTCCTAAGTCTATTCCAAAATTTATCATATTTCTTTGACGGTTGACGGAATCTAAAAAACCAGACACTTCCGTCATTCCGACGGAGGTCGGAATCTCCTTTACGTAAGAATACAAAGTTTGAACTTTATACACATTGAGTCTCAATTGTTCGGGAGATTCTGACCTACGTCGGAATGACGGATTTTATTTAAATTTTTTTTAATTGTAAGTAAAACAACATCAAACAGATTCAACAATCACAACGCCTGTTTGAATGATTTGGTGCATATTTCCGACTTTTTGGACAATTATCGGTTTTATTACTTCCGTAATAATCAAATTATTAGACGAACGCCCAGAAATCGTTGCAGTAACATCGGTTCGAGTTTCGTTGTAGCGTTGTCCAATCGGATTGAGATATTCAATATTCATTTCTTCTAATTGTGATTTGATACGTCGAATGTTTCGTTCGATGCTTCGTGTATTGTCCATTTTCTCCAGCTTCTTTTCCATATCAAATATCTGGTTGATAATCTGAAGCCAAGGTGATGGTAAGGTTGTGAAGTTCATTTTTTTTAGTTTGAGTAGTTTAAGTGGTTTGAGTAGTTTGAGTAGTTTGAGTAGTTTTTTCTTGCGTAGGAACTACTTAAACTATTAACTACTTAAACTACAAAATATATTTTCACTTGTGTTCCTGTTTCTTCTTGATTCGGAAAAAGGTCATTGACTTCGACTTTTATCGCTGAATTTTCTATATAATTCAAGACTTTTAATCGGTCATTAGTCATTGACATTCCTCTTGATTGATATTTTTTTTGTCGATTTTGTTGTGCTTTTTTTCTACCAATTCCATTATCATTTACAGTAATAATTATTTGATTATCAATTAATTGAATTGTTACATTTAAGTTTCCTTTTGAAGTTTTTTGTAATAATCCATGGTTAATTGCATTTTCAATATAAGGTTGAATAATCATCGTTGGAATTTCGTAATCTTCGTCCATTAATTCTTCATCAATATCAAATTGATAATCAAACTTATTTGGATAACAAAGATGTTCCAAATCGACATACAATTTTAACAATTTTATTTCATCTTCGATAGTGATATAACGTGATTTTGAAGATTCTAAAAACAATCGCATCAATTGAGCAAATTTTGATAAATAAGCATTCGCAACAACGGCTTCATTATTTAATACAAAATTTTGAATCGCATTCAATGCATTAAAAATAAAATGCGGATTCATTTGAGCTTGTAAAGCAGATAATTCTAATTCTGCTAATTGCTTATTAATCCTTGTTTTGCGTTTTTCACGATTCCGAATATACAACAACAAACCATAAACCAACAACATAAAAACTAATAAATAGGCTGCAATTGCCCAAGTTGTTCGCCACCAAGGTGGCAAAATTTCAAACGGAATAGCTAAAATTTCTCCCCACGAACTATTGATTTTTTTAGCTCTGATTTGTAACGTATATTTTCCTTCTCTTAGATTATTTAATAATACGTTTCGATTTGCTGTTGTTTGCCAAATATCATTTTTTGCAATTTTATATTGAAATAAAACTTTACTGGCATCAATGAAAGCAATTGCTGTAAAGTCAAAACTTAATCGACTATCAAAATCTAAATTTGCTAATTTATTTAATGTTACAATTTGATCATTGACATTGATTTGTTCCAAAATCACTTTTGGCGGTTGTACTTGTTGTGGCAACTTTTCGATATTCAACATAGAAATTCCTTGACTTGTTCCTATCCACAATTGTTTTTTTGAATCAACAAATAAGCAATTAATATCATTAGAAACCAAGCCAGTTCGTGCATTGTAAGGAATAATATTTTGCTCCTCAAAATAATGCAAACCTTGAGGCGAAGCAATCCAAATTCCACCTCTTGCATCGATTCCAATTTTACGACAAGTATTCGATAATAAGCCGTCTTCTTGTGTGAAGTTGGTAAATTGTCCATTATTATCCAATTTTGATAAACCTCGTTCTGTTGCGAACCAAATATTACCAATCGAGTCTTGTTTAATATCATTAATCTGATTATTTGGCAAACCATCCTTTACTGTAAAACGTTCTGACACACCTTGTTTGAAACGAATTGCACCTTCATTTGTTCCCATCCAAAGATTGGAATTAGCATCTTCATACATACAATATCCAGCACGAATTGCATCATCATTTATTGGCCATCGAACTGGTTTCTCATCACAACTTGGATATTTATAAAAGAACTTTTTATAAAATAAATTAACTTGATTGTATTTATCTAAAATAAATGTTTTTGAGGTATTTTTGTCGGGAATACATAACTCAGAATAATCTTCATATCTAAATATTCCTAAATCAGAACTAAAAATAATTTCTTTATTAGAAGTTTGCCGAAACTGCCAAATCTCTACATTGTCATATAAAATATTTAATCTTTCTTCTCGCCATTTTTCATTTTTTAATTTAAACAAACCGTTTTTAGTTCCAGCTATTATTTCACCATTTTTATTTTCAGAAATATCATGAACAAAGGTATTTTTTAAACCATTTGTAACCGAATAATTTGTAAATGGTGCATCATAAATACAATATAAACCTCCTCCGTCAGTTGCCAACCAAACATTTCCTGTATTATCTTTTAACAAAAAAGTCGGAGCTGATTGCAAATTCAATTTAAGTGATAAGTTATTGATTTCCTTAGTTTTATCATCAATTAGATAAACGGTTTCATTATCAATTTGAATGCTTTTTTGGGATTTTGTACTTACTTTTTGTTGGATTGATTTTCTTGAAATCGTTAAACTATCAATTAAATTAATTTTAATTTTTTTATCTGTAATTTGTCCATTTAGAATATTTTTGAATTGTCCGTTTTCAAACTGAATCCATATATAGTTATCTTTGTCTTGATAAATAGATTCTACTTTTGATTTCCAAACTTCATTTTGACTAAAAAAAGTATGGAATGTTAAGCCATCAAATCGTGCTATTCCTGCTTCTGTTCCTATCCAAAGAAAACCCAAATTATCTTGATATAATTGATGGACAATATTATGTGACAAACCATCATCAGTCGTATAATGTTGAAAATAAAGGTTTTGTGCTACTAATGAGTAAGGTAAAATTAAAAATAGAACAAAAATGAGTTGATATATATTTTTGATTTGTTGCATCATAATATTTGGTAGCTTGTCCCAAAGTGTTGGGATTGACACAATATAAAGGATTCATCAAAATCGTACAAGGTTGGCAAATAATTTCTTTTATATTTCAGGTTTCGATGAAACGTGAAATATAAATCACAATTGCTAAATTTTGCTTTGCAAAATGCTTTTTTCACGCAGATTCCGCAGATTCCGCAGATTCACGCAAATTTTCTAATAATTGGTAAAAAAATAAGTACAAATTCTACAAGCGATTTTGAATCGCCTGTAGAGTTTGTACTTATTTCAGATTGCAGATTATCGTAAAAAACACTAATTATAGTATAATATATTACGAATTATTCTAAACTGATAATAACTGTAATATCAGCGAAAGATGAATTAACGTTTTTTCTTTTTTGCTTTGGTTTTTGCTGTATTGTTTGCATCGATTTCTGGCGTAAATAAATTGACGCTTATTGTTGCTCCAAAAAAGTGATATACATCGGTATATTCTGCACCTCCTCGTCCTGCATTTTCTGCACGATTTACAGGAACACCAGTATATTCCTCCGTTCTATCAGATAATGCAGCGGCTTCCTCTCCATTTGTTGCAAATAACACATCGTTGTCGGGATAAATGGTACTAACATCATCTAAATAATCTGTAAATGTGTAGCGAATGCCCCATTCTAAGCTAATTGTTGCTTTTTCGGTTGCTTTAAACTTTACGCCTAAACCACCGGGAATTGAAAAATCTATCAGATTATAACGAGAAGGATAACCAGGTAATCCTTGTCCTTCTGTACCTAAAGGTTGTAAATCAATCCATTCGCCTTGATACAACGCTTTGGGATTATAATAAAAAACACCACCACCAATAAATGCGTAAGGAATAATAGAACGACCGCCTTTTAATTCAAAATCATAAATATTAAACTCAGGCACAATTGAAAACTCTATGATAGGAGAACGAAAACTTAGATTCCTTTTTCGTCTACTAATCTTAGAAGCATTAATATCACTACCTGAAATTGTACCATAGACTAAGTTTCCGCGCACCATCAACCAATTGTTGACTTCGTATCGTGCTAAAATTCCAATAGCCGGATTCGTTTCTGTAATTTCAAGATTAGTTTCTGTTAGATCTCCACCATAATTTGCAAGTCCAGCGAATATTCCACCTTCGATAGTACCTTGAGCGAACAGTGTATTTGACAATAATAAACTAATAACCAATAAATAAGTTGTTCTCATAATTTAGGATTTTTATTAATAATTTTATGTTAATATAATTTATAAATAATTAATAACAAATATATTATATATTAGTTAATTATCAATATATTTATTATAAATTGTATCACATAATGATAATTGATTAAAAATCATTCCAAAAAAGATAAATAAACCTACTTTATGTTGAACAATGATTATTTAAAAGATGATAGAAGTATAATGAAATCTAATTAAACAACTTAATATTAAATGAGACTTGAAAGCATAAAAAAAGCGAAATTTCTTTTAAGAAATTTCGCTTTTTCTACAAAAAAATAATAATATTAGAAAGTTGGACAACCTGTTCCTCTTCCTAAACCATCTGCAAAGTTGTAAGTGATTGTGATACCTGACCAACCATACCAATCACGATTTTCACCACCTCTTGATGTACCTGTTGCAGGAGGTTCTGCTGCTAATGAACGATTCGATAAATCGACCGCTAATTGTCCTCTTGCATCACGTAATTCATTTAAATCAGGATAAACCGTGCTAACATCGTCTAAATAATCTGTAAATGTGTAGCGATTTGAAAGTTCGATTCCTACTGTCCAATATTCATCAATTGCGTATTTGAAACCAATACCGAAAGGAATAGAAATTTGTGTTAAATTATACTGTGAACCATAACCTGGTAATCCTTGTCCTTCTGTCCCTAAAGGTTGTAAATCATACCATTGACCATCTAATTCTGCTTCTGGATTAAATTGAAAAATTCCTAATCCTACAAATATATAAGGAGAATAAAAACGATCATAAGTATTAAACCCTAAAATATTAAACTCAGGGATAATCGCAAATTCATAAATATCTGAACGGAAACTTAAATTACGATTTGTTCTATAATCTTGATCTGAGTTTTCATCAGTACCAGAAATTTGTCCGTAAGTAAATGAACCTCTTACACCTACCCAATCATTAATATTGTAGCGGAGTAATAAACCACCTGCAAATTTTGATTCATTAAACTCTACGCCAAGCGGTGCGTCAACTAAGTCACCTGCGTAGTTTGATGTTCCTAAAAAGAGTCCGCCTTCAAGGTATTGAGCCGATACCAAAAACGGAACTAATGCGAATATTGCTACTAAAAGAATGTTTTTCATAAGATTTGCCTCTAATTTTCGTTATGATTTATTTATGTTATTTAGTCAATTTAATTGTAACGCAAAACCACCTAAAAAAATTACTCTAAATATGAGATAAGTTATTATACATTAAGTTGTCTTGTTTTGTTACGGATGCTGTTCTTATTCGTTGCATCAAATTTTATGCAAAGATAAACCTATTGTTGAAATAATGTGATATACATCTCAAGTGATTTACAAATCAATCATTAATTTAACATATTGTAAACCAATAACTTAAACGCTAACAAGTAGCATCGTTTACTATTTTATATAGTAATTGTTGATTGTTTAACTATTTTATTTAATTGTTTGTGAATTTTTTTAGAAATTATGTTTTCGTATGTTTTTTTTCTAAATGAACCGACCCATTGTATGCCTCTAATCGCATTGGTCAAAAATATTTCAGAGGCATCTGCCAAACTTTCGACCGAACAACTTTCTTCAATTACTTCCATCTTCATTGTTTTTGCTATCTGTAATATTGTTTGTCGAGTTGTTCCTGCTGTGCAGCCTTGATTTAAGTCTGGTGTTATTAGTTTATTCTCTTTTACTATAAAAATATTAGAATGAATAGATTCTGCAATATTTCCATTTCCATTTAATAGTAAACAATCATCTAAATCATGCTTATTTTTGTGTAACGCTGCTAATACATAAGGCAATCCATTTGACGTTTTCAAATTTGATAACTTGTCATTACTCAACCGAATATTATTAAAAATATCAATCTTAACACCTTTTTTATTCCATTCAAATTTTGATTTTTCTAAAGGAGATAATTCTAATATATAAGAAGCCTTGGAAGTTTTTGGTGTATAAAATCCACCATCATTCCGAAAAATTGCTAACCGCAAACGATAATTCTTAGCTTGTTTCGGATATTTTTGCCGATAATATTTAACGATTCTACGGATTTCAAATCGCCAAAAATCAATACCATGACGAGCAATTGATAAATCTAAATCTAAAAAATCAATACCTTTTTGTAATCTATTAATATGATTTTCTAAAAAGGGTAATTTTCCATCAAACATTCTTATCGTTTCAAAAATGCCATCACCATAACGAAAACCTCTATTATCAAGGTTTAAAGCAATATCTTTTTTCTTTGCTAATTGACCATTAAAAATTATTCTATCTTTTGTAATCATATATGTTTTCTATATTGATTTTCCTATAACTTTCTTAACTACTTTTGTGTTCCAAATTCTAAAATAACACGAATCTAAAATTTTTAAACAAAAAATATTATGAGAATTGTCGGAGATATTCCAAATCCATATTGTAAAATTACGATTTTTAAAACAACCAGTCGTTTTTCTGTAAAATTTGAGCAAGGTAATTTTGAACAGACTTTCAAGTTCAGAGTTGGCGATGCTATTAATAACCTTAATGACGTGAAAACAATTGTTACAGAAGATTTTATCAATCAAGTTTTAGCACATTTCGACGCAATGGGAGAAATCAAAAAACAAGCATTTAATCATTATATGAAAGATTTCTTAGATGAGTTTGAAACAATTATTTAGTTGATTGAGATTTTTCAAATTCAAACACAAATTATATATTAAGCATTGATTGTTTAGATATAACATATAACGTATTTTTTAATATTAATTTTATCATTATATTTGAATGGAATAATTGTTGAAATGATTATTTAATAGTCATTACTACTACGAGAAAAAAGAACCTTATGAAATTTCCATTCAAAGCAATTTGTTTTGGGTTAATATCCTGTATGGTATTACCAAAACTAACACATGCAACACAAAATAATACAGTTGCAACAAAAGCAATTTGTCAAGCAATACTTTCTGTACCTGCGAACTATGCACAACTTCGAGCCTTTGCTCAAGAGGGTTATGACTTACATTGTAATTGTTTGGTACGGCAACATACACAATTTGTTGCGATGAATAAAACGATTGTAAATTTTTATGATCCGACCGTTTCGGAGTATATTTTGAGCATAAATTCTGAAAAAAATGCGTACATCGAAACCATTGAAGTCACGCCACTTTATGTTGCATTAAGTCGGGAAGATTACGGATTATTGCGATTTTTGATACAAAATGGTGTCAATCTAAATAAACGTTTTAGCAATAATTTGTTACCTATCGAATATGTTTTTCATGAAAATCGTATAAAAATGGTACGATTTCTTCTAAATCACGGTGCAAATATCGGTGATATGGAAATCGGTTGTCCACACAACTTAGAATTAACAAAGACATTAATTCAATCTGGTGCAAATCCAATGAGTATTGATTTGAATTGTACGACTGGCAATGATGAAAAATATAAAGCAGCAATAGAACTATTACCAAATCTGGCTGCTCGTACATTGACACAAGATGAATTAAATAAACTTTTTCAAAATCCTCGTTTATTAGAAACGATGATTGAAAAAGGCTTAGATGTCAATCAAACCGTAAATGTTTTTGACAAGGACGGAAATAAAATCGAACATTCATTGCTTGTACAAGCTATTCAAAATCAGAATGAAAATGTTATTGACCTATTATTAAAACACGGTGCAAATGTCAATGCAACGAATCATAAAGGCTGGACACCAATATTTCATGCGATTAAAACGAACCGTCTTTCAGTAGTAAAAAAATTAATTAACAATGGTGCTATTGTAACTTGGATAAGCGATAGTCAAAATGATATTCCTCTGAATCTTGCTGTTCAGTTAGGATATAAAACTATTGTAAATGAATTATTAATTGCTGGTGCAAAACCTTATTTAAAGCTTTTAAGAAAAGAGGATTTGCCGCTGGTTCGTGCTTTTAATAACAATGACAAATCAATAATTGAATTATTACTGAAGTATACGACTTCAAAAGAATGGAATTTGATTTATTATTTTGCTCCTGAAACCATTATTTATCAAACCAATAAACTAAAATATGCATTATCAATCGGTATGAGAGCCGATGACGAACTATTACAAATTGCGATTGTAGAAAATCAATCGGTAGCAGCAAGTTTGATTCTAAAACATAAGGCAAATTGGGAAACAAATAATACGAAAGATGAAACTGCATTATATACAGCATTTGATAAAGGAAATATTGCTATTGCGTCCGAATTAATAAAAAGCGGAATTGATGTAAATGCTACGATAGAAGGCAAGAATCCATTATTGATACAAGCGATTGAACAAAATAGCTTTATCTTAGTGAGTCGGTTATTAAGTAATAATGCGACTCTTAATATACTTGATATGAATGGACAATCTGCACTTCATATTGCTATTCAAAAAAATAATTATGATATTATTAAATTGTTAATTGATAGTAATATAGATATTGATTGTGATGATGTTCTACTGGCAACAAAACAACAAAATGTATCTGTCTTAAAATTATTAAAAGAAAAATTGGGTAAACTGGATTGTAAAATTGATGGTAAATCCTTACGTTATCATACTCGTGAAATAGAATTATCTTATGAAGTGAAAATTTTGGTCAAAGGGAATCGATTTTTTTAGAACAACTTGTATAATTTTCAAAAATTATTTCAAAAATTATTTCAAAAATTCTTCTCTTAAAATACTATAATAAACCGTATCACGACGGAAACCGTCTTTCATTAAAGTATGACTTCGGAGGCAACCTTCGTATGTTGCACCGATTTTTTCCATCGCTCGACGAGATTGCATATTTCTGCCATCAGCTTTAAATTCTACTCTTTCACAATTCAAATCATTAAAAGCATATGATAACATTAAGGATTTAATATTTTGATTCAAACCAGTTCCTTGAAATGCTTTTCCGAGCCAAGTCCAACCAATTTCTAATCGCTGATTTTGTAAAGAAATATTACCGAATCGAGTAGATCCTGCATACTTTTTTTGAGATTTATCGAATATCAAAAACGGATACACTGTACCTTGTTGTTTGGCTTTCAAAGCGATTTCAAAGTATTGTAATAAGTCATATTTTGTATGAATACTGGATGGCGAATACTTTAATAATTCGGTTTCCGTCAACGCAATAGACGCTACTTTTTCGCAGTCATTAGCACTCAAAACTGGTTCTAAACGCACTCGTGTATTTTCTAAAATGATAATTTCGTTTTGTAATAACATTTTATCTAAAATTAAATATAAAATATAAGTATTTCGACATATTTACAGCAATTTCCCATTTGACGTAATGAATGTGTTTAACAGCAAAGTTCGCAAAGATTTTACGCAGAGAACGCTAAGTTTTTACGCAAATATTTGCATTCTCTGCTGTTAATTTTTTTAAATGGGGAATTGCTGCATATTTATCACGAAAAACCGATTAGGTTTGATAATCAGTGAGTTACGATATTTTTAACAAATTTTTATCATTAAAGCATTTCAACCAGTTGAAATATTATACTCCCGCAGATTATCACAAATTTTCGCAGATAGTTTTATTAACAAGTCAATAAAACTACAGTTTACAACAAAGTAAATTATATAAAATTTGCGTTGGAATCTGCAAAAATCTGCGTGAACAATTTTTGATGCGTTTGCCCTTATTTACCTCAACCTACTTAAAATATCAGTTCTGATACTTTTTACTTACCAACTTGGTTCGTTCATATCCGCAACATTCTCTTTAAGCGTCACATCAAACATGACAGCATGTGCCGTATCTTCTTTTGATTCGCCGTACGCCAAAATTAAGCGTTTTTGAGGAATATCATAATGTTTCATTAAGTAAGTGATTGTATTGTAGGAGCGTTGATAAGCCATCATTTGGGAAGTTTCAATTGTATTTCCTTTTACGATTACTCGAATTGCAGGATACATTTCCATCACTTTTGCAATCTGATGCAATTGTGTAAGTGCTTCTTCTTCTATTCTATTTGAATGTTGTAAAAACGGAATCGAAGGCATATCAGGCATCATTTGTATTAACAAAGCATCCATTTCATCTTGCTTTTCTTCCTCTTCCGTTTTTTCCTTCGGTTTGTTTTTTGTATTGATATCCAATTCAACTTTTGTATATGCTCGACCTCTTGAGTTTACCAATGCACCTTCAGGCGTATCTTTTTCTTCATCAATCAAATCTGGAACACCATCGTTATCGTTATCAAGTAACTCGTGTTTTACTGATGTTTTAATGTCTACCATATTCGATTTTACAACTCTTGCATTCGATTGACATAATTCACACTCTTTCATTAGACGTTTAGTAATTAAATCATACCGTTTTTCTCTATCTTCTAATGCTTCAATATTGTCGAACACCAAATGGTCAATAAACAAAATATGACCAGTATTAACTTCTTCAAAAGCGTATTCAATCGTGTATTTTTGTTTTAATTTATTGTACACGATTTCACCAAAAATTAAATAATCAACATCTTGAAGTTGTAGTAAAATTTTACTTTCGTCAATCGTTTCATTATTGGCTTCTTCAACCCAACTAATATAATAATCTCGATCTAATATTTGGAATCGTTTGTTACAATTGGATAGAACAATCTGAAAATCTTCCGAAACTTCGCTTGCAATAGCTGTAAAGTCCGCATTTTGACTCATAAATGTCGTTACATAAGCTCGCCAAACATCGTCACCTTTATCGGCTTGTACAACAACATTGCAACACAATAATAAAACTATAAGTAAGTATTTTAGATTCATAATTAAGGATGTAAACATTAAAAAATATTCAATACAAGAAACAGAACGAATCAAAAAGCTATTTGTTATTCAATAACTTATCCTGCTTTTCGTAATTCTTGTCCATCTAACTTGTAAAATGTTACTAAAAAAATACCAATTAATATCGTATTCACGATGTATAATAAAACTGTTCCGTCACCAAAAGCATTTCTTGTTAGGACATTTCCACCATAAATTAAGATTGCTAAAACAATATAAAGTAACATTCGACCAATATTGTAAGGAACTGGATAATATTTTCGACCAACAAGATAACAAGCCGCAGTCATCGAAGCGTAACAAATCAAAGTTGCCCAAGCAGAACCGATATAACCAATCCTTGGAATTAACCAGATATTCAACCCAATTGTAATCAAAGCACCACCAATTGCGATATAAGCACCAATCATCGTTTTATCTTTCAGTTTATACCAAATTGCAAAATTGTAATAAATACCTAAGCACAAGTTTGCTAATAATAAAATTGGTACAACAACTAAACCTTCCCAATAATCTTCACCGATAAACCATTTCGCAATATCCATATACAACGTAATTCCCAAAAATCCTAACGCTCCAATAACCGTAAAATATAAGGCAACTTTCGCATAAATTGGCATCGAATCACTTCGGTCTGCATTTCTAAAAAAGAACGGTTCTGCGGCATAATTAAACGCTTGTGTAAACAAACTCAACAACATCGCTAACTTATAACATGCTCCATAAACTCCAATCATTCCCTGGTTCGTCACATCATCGTGCGGCAATAACCATTTGAGTAAAACTCTATCAATCACTTCGTTCACAAGTCCCGCCAAACCGACTAATACCAACGGTAATATATAAATTAGCGTTTTACGCAATAAGGCTTTATCAAACTCAAATCTTGATTTAAAATAAGAAGGTAACAACAATAAAAGTGTAATCGCACTTGCCGTTAAATTAGCAATAAAGATATATTCAATTCCCCAATCTGAATTATAAATCCAAGACATATCCCAGCCTTGATTCACCAAATATGGACACAACAATAAGAAGAAAACGTTGATTGAAATATTGACACCAATATTCGTCAACTTAATCCCAGCAAAAACCCAAGGTCGATTATCTAAACGCAACCGAGCAAACGGAATCGCTGACAACGCATCTAATCCTAATACTAAAGCAAACCAAATAATATAATTCGTCTGACCAGGATATTTCATCCAATCGGCAATCGGATTGGCGAAGTAAATCAATAAACCGCAAAAAATCGGTGTTGTGATTAATAAAGCGGTTGATAAGGTCGAGTAGGCTTTATCTCGGTTTTCAGGTTTTGTACCAAAACGAAAAAAACCAGTTTCCATTCGATACACAAATAAAACCATCAACAAACCAACCCAAGCATATAAATCGACTACAATTCCATATTCGGAAGTTGGGAAAATATTCGTGTAAAGCGGCACTAAAAAATAATTGAGAAATCGCCCAACAATACTACTCAAACCATAAATGGCAGTTTCTCCAGCTAATTTTTTTATTAATGACATAAAAACGATTGATGGTTGACGGCAGACGGACGCTCGTTCCTCGCTTGATGGTAACGAATATTCCAATAAAACCTTGACCTACTTTTTAAAATTTAATTAACAAATTTACAATTACTAATTATCAATTATTCATTTTCAATTATCCATTTTCAATTATCTGTTACTTTTTTATCAATTACGCATTATCAAATTGTTCACTTCTTGAAAACTAATTAAGAAATCTTACTTTTGCGTTCAATATAAAATTGGATAATAAAAAGTTGATTCGTGAAATTCGTGTTAATTTGTGTCCAATAAAAAACTCAAGCAAATGAATAATAAACCATTGATTTTGGTCACGAATGATGACGGAATCACCGCAAAAGGTATTCGAGCGTTAGTAGAAGTAGCAAGTGAATTTGGAGAGGTTGTCGTTGTTGCACCTGATAGTCCACAATCTGGAAAAGGTCATGCGATTACGTTACACAATCCATTATGGTTACACAAATCTGATATTTTTGACGGAATAGACGCTTACGAATGTACTGGAACGCCAGTTGATTGTGTCAAGTTAGCCAAACATGAAGTATTGAAAGGTCGAAAAGTTGATTTGTGTGTTTCGGGAATTAATCACGGATCAAATGCAAGTTTGAATATTTTGTATTCAGGTACAATGTCGGCTGCAATGGAAGCATCACTGGAAGGTATCAATTCTATTGGTTTTTCTTTATTAGATTTTAGCTTTGATGCTGATTTTGAACCAACAAAAAAATACGTTCGACATATTATAAAACAAGTTTTGGAAAATGGAATGGGCAAAACAAAATTATTTAATGTCAATATTCCAAACCTATCAGAGGATAAAATCAAAGGAATTCGAGTTTGTAAACAAGCAAACGGACAATGGATTGAAGATTTTAAAACAAATACAGATCCATTCGGTCGCAAATATTATTGGATGACTGGCGTTTTTGTCAATCATGATCAAGATGAGAATGCAGATATTAATGCTTTGGTAAAAGGTTATGTAACGGTCGTTCCGTCAGCACATGATTTGACAGATTATCCAGCATTGGAAGGATTGGATTTTGTAGAAATGTAGAGTGTTGAAATGTTCGAGTGTTTGAACGTTCAAATGTTGTTTAACACTCGAACATTCAAACATTTGAAGAATCAAACATAAAAAAATGGTACAATTAAAGCAAAATACGTTATTAGCAGGTGCAATTTGGGGATTGTTGATTCCCTTTGTTGGCGTTGCGATATTAATGATGATTGATGAATCTATTTTAAGTATGGATTTAGCATTGCCAAATAATCAAGTCTACACAGGACAAAAACCACGAACAATCTATCTTTTAGGTATTTGTTTGAACCTAATTCCATTTCAAATTTATCGTAATCGAAGAATGGATAAAAGTCTGCGAGGTGTCGGTTTAGTGACAATGGTTTACGCTATTATTTGGTTCTTTATCTTTGCGTCATCACTTATTTAAGTAATAGGTAGTAAGTAATAGGTAATAAGTTTTGGTTCATTGACAATTTTGCTAAAAGCAAAAATTATTGTTTTACGTAGCGGCTGTCTTTAGCTGCCGTAAACAATTTCAAACAAAGACGGCAGCTAAAGACAGCCGCTACTGGCAAAAGTTGTCAAACAACCTAAGTTTTTACCTGTTACTTCTTACCTATTACCTATTACTTATGAATGAAATATTTCATCATTGCTGGAGAAGCATCGGGAGATTTGCATGGTTCTAATTTGGTAAAAGCATTGCGAAAGCAAGAACCGAATTGTGAAATTGTGTGTTGGGGCGGAGATTTGATGGAAGCTGCTGGTGCGACGTTGTTGCAACATTATCGTAGAACTTCATTTATGGGTTTTTTGGAAGTATTGAAAAACCTTCGCACTATTCTTGGTGCAATTCGAGCTTGTAAAAATGATATTGAACGAGAACAACCTAATACTTTAATTTTAATTGATTTCCCCGGTTTTAATTTTAGAATCGCTGAATGGGCAAAGCCGAAAGGTCTCAAAATTTTATATTACATTTCACCTCAACTTTGGGCTTGGAAAGAAAATCGTATCAAAAAAGTCAAACGGGATATTGATAGAATGTTTGTCATTTTACCGTTTGAAAAGGATTTTTATAAAAAACATAATTACGAAGTTGACTTTGTTGGTCATCCATTGTTAGATGTTACCGAAAACTTTAAGGCAACTCCAAATTTTAAATCAACTCATCAATTAGATAATCGACCGATTATTGCCTTATTGCCCGGAAGTCGGAAGCAAGAGATTGAGAATATGTTGTCCAAAATGTTGGCAATGGTCGATAAATTCACTGATTATCAATTCATTATCGCTGCTGCTCCTTCACAATCTTTGGACTTTTACGATGCTATTATTTCTAAAAATAACTTAAAAAATACGGTTAAAAACAACATTAAAATTATTCAAAATCAAACCTACGATATTTTGAATATTGCGGAAGCTGCTTTAGTTACTTCTGGAACTGCAACTTTAGAAACGGCTTTGTTTAACGTGCCGCAAGTTGTTTGTTATAAAGGCAGTTCGATTTCTTATTATATTGCAAAACAGTTGGTAAAAATTAAATATATTTCGTTGGTAAATTTGATTGCTGATAAACCTTTGGTGACGGAATTGATTCAGAATGAATTTACAATTGATAATTTAGAAAAGGAATTGATTGACATTTTAAATCAAAAAAATCGTAAGGAAATTTTGTTAGAATATCAGTTGTTGAAGAAAGAATTAGGTGGTGAAGGTGCTTCTGGACGAGTTGCCAACCTAATTCTTAATTCATGACTTTTGAAATAAGTAGGTTGAGATATTTATCACGAAAGACCTGACAGGTTTTAAAGGCTGTCAAGTCTGATAATCAGTAAATCAAATATTTATAAATTCTGTGAAATACTGTTAATTCTGTCGGAATACTTGCACTATTTTATAGTAATAGTTTTGCTGTTTTACAAATCTCTAACCAAGCATTGTCAACGTGTTCAATGTTTACATTTGTTTGAGCGATTATCATTCTAATAAAATAAATACCATTGACTTTTGTATGTGATAAATACAATTTTCCACTTTCGTTTAATGAATGTAATAGTGTTTCATTCAATTGATTCAATTCATCTAAATCCGTGATTCCATTTGGTTTGAATCTAAAAAAAACACCATTTAACGAACGAGGAAAAACGATTTCAAAATTAGGATTTTCTTTTACTTTTACTTCAAAGGCTTTCGCCAAATCAATATGAAAACGCAGCTTTTCACGCAAACCATTGACACCAAAATTCCGAATCACAAACCACAATTTCAACGCTCGAAAACGACGACCTAACGGAATTCCCCAATCTCGATAATCGTTGACCAAACCACGAGTTTTTGTTTTCAAATATTCAGGTAAAATTGTAAAAGTATTTACTAAAGCGTCCGCATCTTTAACAAAATAAGCGGAACAATCAAAATTGGTAAACAACCATTTATGCGGATTAAAAACAAAAGAATCCGCCAACTCAATCCCATCAATCATTGCTCGATATTCGGGCAAAATCAAGGCTGAACCAGCGTAAGCAGCATCTAAATGCAACCAAATATTATACTTCCGACAAATCTCTCCAACAGGCCGGACTTTATCAATCGCAATCGTACTTGTCGTTCCCAACGCCAACATGACAAAAAGCGGTTGAAAACCATTTTGAATATCGTTTTGAATCGCTGTTTCCAATGCTTTTACATTGATTGTGCAATCATCATTTACGGCAACTTTTACCAAATTTTCGATTCCTAAACCTGCGATTTTCACGGCTTTATCAATCGAAGAATGCGTTTGCGTAGAACAGTAAACTCGATATTTTGGAGCATTTTCAAAACCGGATTCATTGACTTTGTAATCACTCAATTTTTCTCGTGCTGTCAACAAAGCAGCCAACGAAGCGGTCGAAGCCGTATCTTGAATCACACCTTGCCAACTGTTCGGCAAAGCCATAATTTGCTTTAACCAATTCATCACTTTTTCTTCCAATTCAGCAGCAGCTGGCGAAGTATCCCAAATCATACATTGAGCGCCAAGTGTTGACATCAGCATTTCAGCCAATAAAGATGGATAACTCGAATTTGCAGGAAAATACGCATAGAAATTTGGGCTTTGCCAATGTGTCATTCCTGGCAAAATAATATTCTTAAAATCCTCAAAAATCGTTGCCATTGCTTCGCTTTCGGTCGGTGGATTTTCTGGAATTTGATTGTAAATTTCTTTCGGTTTCGCTTGCGATTTAACAGCGTATTGTTCTGTATTTTCTAAATAATCTGCTATCCAATCGACGAGTTCATGAGCGGTTTCTCGGAAAGTTTTGTTGGTGAGTTTCATTATTAATAACAAGGTTTAATAGCTGGAGAAGGTAAATGTACTTTTAATAAATAACGTTTATTTCTAAATTCAAATCGCCAATTTCGCATAACTTTAATTTTTAGATTTTGTAACGTATCTCTATTTTTTCGATAAGGATTAATTCGACTAATAAATAGTAATTCAACCTTTTTAAAATCTCTATCAAATATTGGAAAATCTTCAATCATAAATTGAGTTAAACAATTTTCAAATTTGGCTTTAATTTGATCTAAATCTTTTCGTTCTAAATTAGCTGATTTATTTACCTTTTTCAGTTCTACAATTGATAAAGCAAACTCATTTTCGGTCTGACAACGAACCAAAATAAAACAATCAGGAGCAGCAGGACGATTATCAATTTTTAAACTATTATAATAATCATCAGGTTTAATAATTTCAAAATCATCATTTTCAATTCGGTCATCGATAACAACTGAAATATTGTGTTCTTCACAAGTTTGACAAAGGAATTGATTTAATGTTTCGTGTTCACGGATATAATTAATGAGCATCAACTTCTTCATTTAATTGTTCAAATAATTCCATTCTTTCGTTATATAATTTCTCTGAAACATCTACGAAATTATAATCTAAAATTCCTTCTTCATTAACTTCCATATCTTTCGCATCAACACTTCCACCTTCTTCCATTACTAAATGATACGCTGCAATTCGTTGATAATCAATCTTTTTTCCTAAAATAAGATTGCTTAGCTCCGCAAACATATAATCACTATGCGAAGTCAAAATCAATTTGATATTACTATTCTGAACCATATCCGCAAATATTTTCATCAATTCAACTTGTGCTTCTGGATGTAAATG
>JBGCFH010000090.1:0-21209 GCA_045106825.1 Saprospiraceae bacterium
TTTTCTCAAAAGCTGATACATTGGCAATAGGAGCAATTTTAGCTTTTGAATTATGGCATAAAACATTAAATCAAGATTACTATTTTTTAAATGAAAGTAGCTTAAACTATATTTTTGATGGAATCATAAATGATTGTAATAAACTTAAGATAGATAGACGATAGAACTTGAAATACTTTTAAATTAGTTTATGATGAGGTAGTTGAAAGTAACATTATTGACAATGTAGATTGTTATCCTTATTTTATTGAACCAATTGAATACAAAGCCGTCGAGTGGATTGAGTTTCCAAATGTGTTTGAAGATTAGATAAATAAGGATAATCGGAAAGCTGGCAAACGGTTTTATTATCAAGATGTGGATAAAATAGAAGCTGCGATTAATGGAATTGGTCAGTTTATGACGGAACGATTTGAGGGTTGTGTTTATGGTTATCTGTGATTTGAAACGGTGTCGGTACGCTGTACCTCAAATTATATTACGATTTCTATTGCTACAAACGGGAACGGTTCGCTGAACCTTGACGAATTAGCGTATTGAAATATTTTTAATACAAATTTTTACGTTGGAACGATAAAGGTTTGGAAAACCGATTCCGTTTGTAGCCTTGAGATGTTTGGTTTGTTTTTGAGGTACAGCGTACCGACACCGTTATTTTTAAAATGCGAAATCATGGAGTTGGTTTCGCATTTTGTGTGTTTGGGTTTTGCGATATTAATAATTAGGTTATGTTTAGTGAAAATTGTAAATTTGTTTAGATGAAAATACTTGATTTTAAGAAATGAATGTAATCAATATTATACACAACAAAGCGATTGAGTTTGCAGATGAAGCAACGATTGCGAAGTACAAAGGCAAAGCTTCGGTTGCTAAAGAATTGTATTATAAAGCATTTCAGTTAGAAAAAGAAGCGGCTTTTTATGCTCCTTTGGATGATGAGGATAAAATACCTCGACATATTTTAATCAGAAGTGCGGCTTCTTTGGCGATGTTAAGTGAGCAGTTTGAGGAGGCAGAAAAGTTAATCATGTTGGGTTTGTCAAGTTCTCCGCCTGAGTTTATTGAGGAAGAATTATTGGCATTAGCGGAAGAAGTGAAAGCACGAAAAGAAAGTAGAAAAACGAGTTCTGTTCATTTAGTTGGCTTATTTACTTATGCAAATGCAACTGAAAATGAGATTAAAATACAAGATAATAATCCACCTTTTTTACATACTATAATTGCTCCTGCAAAACAGATTAAATCATTAGTAAAAAAGTATTTTTTAGAAAAAGTCAATGTAAAAGTGAATGTTTCAACGAATGGAATTTTGTTGATACAAGAAATGAAAAAGATGATTTAGATGTTTGGGGTTTTTAAGTTTAAAAATGCGAAATCAAGGGAATGATTTCGCATTTTTTAATTTCTTTCAAAACTTGTATCTTATAACTCAAATAATTATAATCGGAATCTATGATACAATCATCAATCACTTTCAACGAAATTGTTACGAAAGCTCAAAAGTTATCTTTTGAGGAATTAACGGCATTATCAAATAAAATTATGCAAATTCAAGCAGAACGCATGATTGATGATTTACCGTTAGAAGAAGTTTTGTTATTAGAAAAAATAAGAAAGCAATTACCATTTGAAGTTCAAGAACGGTTTAAAGTGCTGAAAGGAAAACGATTAGCCGAAACATTGTCTGAAATCGAACAGGAAGAATATTTAGAATTAATTGAAGTGGTTGAAATGGATAATGCCGAAAAAGTGAAACACATTGGAGCGTTGGCATTGTTGAGAAATCGTCCGATTTTGGAATTAGGAAAAGAATTGGGGGTTTTTAATCATGGCTAAAAAATCTAAAACTCGACAATTCGTAGAAGAACGTGCAAATTATCTTTGTGAATATTGTAAATCGCCATCTCGTGCTACAACTGAACCTTTTGTTATTGAACATATTATTGCGGTTGCACAAGGTGGAAGTAATGAGTTAGATAATTTGGCGTTTTCATGTACACAAGTATTCAAAAATCACAGGAATTGACTCCGAAACTAATCAAATTGTTCCCTTATTTCATCCTCGACAACAAGATTGGAAAGACCATTTTAAATGGAATAAAGAGGCAACTTTGATTGTTGGGAAAACAGCAATTGGACGAGCAACAATTGATACTTTACAGTTAAATCGGTTGCCTTTGCAGATATTGCGTCAAGCGTTTATTGTTTTTGGTATTCATCCACCAAAGTGATGAATAAACTAAATCAGAAATTATAATATGGAAAAATTCATAAACAAAGGCGGCATCAACGGCACAGGAAAAGGTGTTGTCAATACAAATAGTAAGGATTATAAAGCCTTACAAAAAGCCATTCAAGAACACGCAAAACAACAAACGAAAACAGAGAAAATTCGTTACTGGTTAATTGGTTTAAGGTTTCAGATGGAAAGCTATATTGCTAAATATTGATTTGTTGGAGATTGCTTGAAATGCTTTTGGTAGTTAAGATTGTAAAATGCGAAATCATGGAGTTGGTTTCGCATTTTTTAATTGAAAGATTGTATCTTGTAAATCAACTAATAATAAAACAGTTCAAGTAATGGCAAAAGACTTTTTTCATCAAGTATTTAAAGAAATATTGTTAGCAGATGGTTGGAATGTAACGCATGATCCTTTTCAAGTACGAGTTGGCAGTATTGGCTATGAGATTGATTTTGGGGCAGAAAAATTGATTGCTGCGGAAAAAGACAATACGAAAATTGCGATTGAGTTAAAGAGTTTTAATGGTCCATCAAATATCAATGAATTTCATAAAGCAGTTGGTCAGTTTAACGATTATTTTGTAATTTTAGAAATGCTTGACCCGACAAGGGTTTTGTATTTGGCTGTTCCCGAAAAAACGTGGAACACTTTCTTTCAAGAAATCGTTATTAAAAAAGCAATTGAGCGTATTGAAGCAAAAATTATTGTTTATAATCCGTTTACTAAAAAAATTGTGCAATGGATAAATTAAAAAAGTACCAAGATATTTTAGCGAGTTATTTGAATGAGTATTCAAAGATAAAACCTGCTAATCTTCCGAATATTGATAGTTATGCAATTATTGATAAGGAAAATAATCATTTTCAATTGTTACAATTAGGTTGGCAAGAAGAAGAGTATATTTTTACGGTTGTATTGCATTTTGATATAAAAGATGGTAAAGTTTGGTTTCAAAGAAATATTACTGACCGAGATGTGGTTGATAAATTGATGGAGATGGGAATTGAAAAACAAGATATTGTTTTGGGTTTTCGTTATCCGAAAATTCGTCCTTATACTGGTTTTGCTGTGGCGTAATAAAATCATTTTAAACTTAAAAAATGCGAAATCATTCCCTTGGTTTCGCATTTTATTTCATTATCAAGTCACCGCAAAATCCAAAAATTCTCGAATATAATCAGGACGAAAACCAAATTTCATCTCTGTAAGTAAATGATTTTCTTGAAGTTATAAGTATCTTTTTGAAGGTTGATTATAAATCTCTTTTCATAAACATTTGATAACTTAACAATAGAAATATCGCAGAATATAATATTGTAAATCCAACTGCTTCGGTTGTACTTAAAAAGAAATTTGGTAATTCGGCAGAAGGTCCAAAATTTGGTATTGGAAAAGGTGCTAAATCTTCAAACGAGTTTAAAGGATAATAATTACGAGAATGTAAATTTTTACCAAATATTTTGGCATGGAAATAATAGCGCAGAATCATTTCTATTACTAAAGAATAGATAAAATAAATGAACAAGCCTAAACCCATTCGGCGCATTAAAATACCTAACATGAAAGCAAAATTCATATATGCAAAGCTCATTAAGAAATATTGTGGAATCAAATTCGCATGATTAAAAACTCTATCTATTTGAATATAATCCGTATAAATAAAACCAATGCCAATGGCGACAATTCCATAATATATCGAAACGAATAAACTTGCTACTAACATGAAAATAACTTTCCCCGCAAAATATTCCTTTCGACTCATTCCTGTGATTAGATTTTGCCGTAAAGTCTTGTAAGAAAACTCATTAGTTACTAATAAAACGCCCAGAAACCCTAAGAAGAAAAAGGACATCCAGTTTCCTGCATAAGCTAATGCGTCCCAGACTTTTGGGAAGGTGTAGAAACTTATTGTTCCGCCAGTTTCATCAGGTAAAGGAATATTTTTTCCTATCATAAATCCCAACGGCAATAAGATAATATATAATAAAACCAATACCTGAAATAGTCGATACGGCTTTAATTTTTTCCATTCTAATTGAAGTAAATGCAGCATTAATTATTAATTGTTTTTCAGCTATAGATTCGCACGTATTGCAAGGAAACAAATCAATATAATCTGTGTAATCTGTAGCATAGAAGTTAGAATATTTTTGTCAGACGACTTAAAATGTTATTCAGTTGCCGTTTTTTTAGCTTGTAATTTCTAAGAACTCGGCTTCGAGGCTTTTCTTACGAACTAATAAATGTGTTAACGTGATATTTTTTTGAAAACAAAATTCATTGATTTCTTTTGCCGTTAATTCCTCATTTGCAGAAAGCGTTAAAATATTTTCATCCGATGTAACCTTGTTTACATTCGGATAATTTTTAAATAAGTCATACAATTGTATCACATTATTACTACTGATTTCGATTTGTTTATCGTTGCTAATAATAGAACCGACTGTTCCTGTTGCTAATAAATTTCCATTCTTAATAATCGCTACATGAGAACAAATTTTTTCGACTTCATCTAAAATATGACTTGCCATAATAATTGTTTTTCCCCGATTAGCGATTTGACGAATCGTATTTCGAACTTCTGCAATTCCTTGAGGATCAAGTCCATTGGTCGGTTCATCAAAAATCAATACATCTGGATCACCAACTAACGCACCAGCGATTGCCAAACGTTGTTTCATTCCCAAGGAATAGGTTTTGAATGGTGATTTTTTACGATGTAATAAATTGACTAACTCCAATAATTCTTCGTAAGGTGGATTTTTGACTTTCTTAATATGAGCAACGATTTCTAAGTTTTGAATCGCATTCATATAAGGATAAAAATTTGGTGTTTCTAATAATGTTCCGATGCGTTTTCGGGCATCATGTTCTTTATATTCGCCACCAAACCATTGATATGAGCCACTATTCTTTTGAATAATGCCTAAAATCATTCCCAAAGTTGTTGTTTTCCCACTTCCGTTTGGTCCTAAAAGTCCATAGACTTCACCAGCATTTATTTCTAAAGAAAGGTTATTAACAGCGGTTATTGAGCCGTATTGTTTCGTTAAATTATTAGTGCTTAATATACTCATCTTTTGAAGTCATAAGTTGTAAGGAAGAGGTAATCAGTTAAATTCAAATTACCTTATATTTTTAAAAAATACAAAATAGGAATTGATATTTGGAAAGTAGGAGTTTTGGGATAGAAATGTGGATTTTATGGATGAATCGTTCTGCGGAGTTATATCACAGTTATTCAAAATGCTATAAACCAATATTTCAATATCGCTTTAAAGAGACGAGAAAATGACTTAGAAATCGAAAATTTCAAAAGTCTTTGACTATTCGGAGTTAAGCAATTATCGCAAAAACTTGTTGTAATTATCCGGTGTTATCTTATCTTTATTTCTAAAAAACGATGAAAACAATTTACACCACAATATTCCTAACGTTCACAATGCTCACATTCGCACAACCAAAAATCGAATTTGAAGTTACCAAATTTGACTTTGGCAGAATTGTTACAAATGGTACGATTCGACAGAATTTTATGATTAAAAATATTGGTAATGAACCGTTAATTATCAGAAGAGTTACGACAGGCGACGGAGGTTCGTATGCGAATTATCCGAAATCACCGATTTTGCCTGATTCAACTGGTGTGATTACGTTTGTATATAATTCTCAACGAATTGGCCCTTTTCGTAAACGTATTGTTATTCAATCAAATGCAAAAAATAATTATGGAAAAAGTATAAGTATTAAAGGTGAAGTGATTTATAAAATTACTGAAATTATGATTCGAGAAGATACGATTGATATCGGTGAAATTCCTTTTGGAATGATTGCAAAAGCTACGTTTGAAGTTGAAAATATTGGTCAAGAAAAGTTGTATCTCAATATAATAAGTGGCAAATATTATGAACCAGATTTGTTTTATCACAACATACGACCAAAAGTTTTTAATGAAGAAAAACATAATATAGACGGAAATCCTTATGAACCAAATGAAACAGCAATCGTGACGATTGCACTTCGAAATGTTTATGGAAATGTTGGTGAATTTCAAAGAAAAATTTTACTCAAATATAATTCTCTCGACACTATTTTTGTAATTATTAAAGGCAAATATATTGGTAAACCAACACAAAAAACGATATATGGAGAAAGGACAATTTATGAATATGAAAACGGACAATTAAAAACAAAAACAGAAATTACTTATGGTGGCGAAGTACGAAAGATGCGTTATTTCAAAGGTGCGTATTGTACATATTCTCGGTATTATTCTTGGCGAAATGGTAAAATAAATTTAGAACGTTTTTTTGAGTTTGGCGAGCTGATAGAGGAGAGGCAGCATAAGGAAAATGATTGATTATTTTGTGACATTCTTCATTGTTAACAACTGAATAATAATGAAATCAGCAAATTATCTTCATTTTTGAATTTTATCCAACCGGTAAAATCTTTAAATTGTTCTTCTTCAATACTTTCACACATATTGAAAGATTGAACTTTTATCCAATCGCCTTTAATTTCTAAAATATCAAAAGTCCAAAATATTTCCGTATCTAATTGCATAATTTCACTATTTATTTCCGGATATTTTCGGACAGGATTTTCAGACACGATTGTTCCGATTGAGGTATTCATTAAGTATTTTTCTGGAGTATAAAATTCATAAAGTTCATCACTTTTTTCAATATAAGCATCAAATTCTCCAAAATCTACTATATAAAAATCTGCTGTTTGAGCGACAATGTGCATATGAAAAATAGTTGGGCCACCGATTTCAAATATATAAGGTTGAATACCAAATTTTTCATAAATATCGCTATTTGCTCCAGAGTATTCTGCCGCAAATGAAAATTCTTTTCCTTTGAAGACCATCAAATCTTTTTCAAAATTAAAAGTGATGTTTTCCTTTTTATTTTTATCCAAATAAATTAGAATATCTTCGTTATAATTTTCAGAATTATAAATTAAGACACCTTTAACTTTATCAAACCATACTTTTTCAAGTGCTAATATCGGTTCAGTTTTTTCTATATCAATGACTTCCGAAGTCGCAATAGTTGATGATTGTGTTTTCGCTTTTTCCGTACTATTCGTATTACAACCAAAGAAAATAAATACCAAATTGAAGACGATTAAATAGAATAATTTATTCATGGTTTGTAGATTTTATTATTTAGCTGTTTTGAACGACTCAATATATTGCAAACCTGCTGTCGCTAATCCGCTTTCTGGAAATTCCTCTAACGCACGTAGATAATAGGTTTCAGCTTGTTCTATATTTTCTAATTGAATATAACAAAAAGCGATATTGCATAAGGCCATTTCTTGAAAACTCATAGCAGAAGAGTTCAGCATCGTGATATAACGATATTTATCAACCCAATCATATTTATCAAAAAAACGATAACTATCTTCAAATTGAGGAATCGCAGCCGCATATTGTTTTTTACCAACAAGGGAAATACCTTCTCGATGATTTCGAGGAATCAACGTACGTAAACTAACCGATAACAAAATGTAGGTTACCGTAAACGCAATCACAGGATTACCAACACCTAAAGCGTTATAAAATAGAAATAAAATAAGCATAACGCCAACTTGTGGAAACAAAGAAATCCAAGCAACTTTTCGAATTGTAGGTGATTTTTTAGTGGACATTTGGTAACGTATTTAGGTTTTATGATTAGAACAGTCCTTCTATTTTATAAGATAAAGATAGTAATAAATCAATTCAACAATCAAATATTATTTTAACTTTACGGGAACGAGTTTTTTGAGTTGCGAGTTACGAGTTGCGAGTTTGACGAACTTACGGTAGATTATAAGTTATCTAAAATTCTAAATTTATATATTGGAATTTTCAATATTATTATTAATTGTTGTCGATTTGTCAAACTCGCAACTCGTAACTCGTAACTCGCAACAAAAAAAAATGGCACCTTTGATTACAAACGATGCAGTTGCATTCGGAATTTTAATGTTGGTATTGGCAGTAATTTTTGTAACTTCTGCTTCTGACAAATCACCTTTGAAAGCTTTTTATCGCTACGTTCCTGCACTTTTATTATGTTATTTTATTCCTGCTTTATTGAATTATCCTTTGGGAGTTATTTCTCCACATTGGTTTAATGCTGATTTGTTTCCGTTCTTAGCAGAAAAAGGTTTAGATGCAGAAGCATTGGGTTTGAGTTCGATGTCGCATGATATGATTAAAACAGTATTAACCGACAATGGAATTACGGAAGCAGAATATTCGGTTTATGAAGGACATTCTCAATTGTACTTTGTGGCTTCTCGATATTTGTTACCAGCGAGTTTGATTTTATTGTGTTTAAGTATTGATTTTCAAGGACTTAGAAATTTAGGTAGTAAGTCATTGATTATGTTTTTTGCAGCGACTTTAGGTATTATACTTGGTGGACCGATTGCAGTTCTGTTAGTGATGAATGTATTTCCTGGTATTATTCCAGTTGAAGGCGATCAACTTTGGCGAGGTTTATCAACGGTTGCAGGAAGCTGGATTGGTGGCGGAGCGAATCAAGCTGCTATGCAAGAAATTTTTGAAGTTTCGGATAATTTGTTTGGTTCTATGGTAGTCGTTGATGTTGTTTGTGCGAATATTTGGATGGGATTTTTGTTGTACGGTGCGAATATTACAACAAAAGTCGATGGTTGGCTAAAAGCAGATTCGTCAATGATTGAAGATTTGAAAAAAAGGGTAGAAGACTACCGTGCAAGCGTCGAGCGTATTCCGACAACGAAAGATTTGTATGTTTTAGGTGCTGTTGCTTTTGGTGGCGTTGCATTGTCGCACTTTGGGGCAGACTTGATTGTGCCGTTTATGGAACAATTCAAAGTTGGTATAGAGAAAGCAAGATTAAATTCCTTGCTTTCAGGTTTCTTTTGGTTAATCGTTATTTCTACAACGATTGGTTTAGTCTTATCTTTTACTCGATTCCGTAGTTTGGATGGCGTTGGAGCGTCACGTTGGGGAAGTGTGTTTATTTATATTTTGGTCGCAACAATAGGAATGAAAATGAACTTAGGTGAAATTTGGCAAAACTTAGGATTATTCGCTATTGGAATTGTTTGGATGTTGGTTCATGTAACGATTTTATTGATTACAGCAAAGATTATTCGAGCACCATTTTTCTTTGTGGCGGTTGGAAGTCAAGCGAATATTGGTGGTGCAGCTTCTGCTCCTGTTGTCGCTGCTGCGTTTAGTCCTGCATTGGCTTCTGTTGGTGCATTGATGGCTGTTTTAGGTTATGCACTTGGGACTTATGGAGCGATTGTTTGTGCTTATATGATGCAAATGGTTTCGGGATAAAATATATACTTGACTGTTTTGTAATCAACTTATCGAAAGATAAACTTTTATAGTTCAAATAGTTTACTTTGGATGATTCTTTGTTACCTTTACAATATAAAAGAAGAAAAATAGTAATCTTATTGATTACTAAATTTATACATATTAAAAAAATATTCAATGGTTAATTTATCACCTGTAAGAACAGAGGTAATGAAACATTTAGAAAGTTTCGTTGATACTATTTCTGAAAAGTATTTAAAGAAACCCGAGGAAATGTGGCAACCAACAGATTGGTTACCTGATGCAAGTAACTTAGATGCTTTTATTACAAAAGTTAAAGAGATACAAGAATCTGCAAAGGAATTAGCTTATGATGTTTGGGCTGTTTTAATTGCAGATACAATCACTGAAGAATCTTTACCAACTTACGAATCGTGGTTAATGGCTTTAGATGGCATTGATTTGTCCGCTGAAGGTGGCTGGAGTGGTTGGACAAGAAAATGGACTTCTGAAGAGAATCGTCATGGTGATTTGTTAAATAAATATTTGTATTTATCGGGTCGTGTTGATATGCGACAATTTGAAATTTCAACGCAGTATCTTATTGCTGATGGAATGGATATTCAAACAAATGGCGATCCTTATAGAACATTTGTTTACACCAGTTTTCAAGAGATTGCAACTCAAATGTCGCATCGTCGAGTCGGTACATTAGCAAGAAAATCTGGTAATAAAGATTTAGCTAAAATGTGTGGTGTTATCGCTTCGGATGAAGGTCGTCACGCTAAGGCTTATATGGCTTTTATTGATAAGATTTTTGAAGTTGATCCGAGCGAAATGATGTTGGCTTTGGCGGATATGATGAAAAAGAAAATCGTGATGCCTGCTCACAATATGAGAGAATTAGGCTTGAATATCGGTGATTCTTTTGAGCATTTTTCTAATGCAGCACAACGCCTAAATATCTATACATCACAAGATTATGTGGATATAATGCGACGTTTAATCAAATATTGGAAAGTTGAACATATCACAGGTTTGACTGGTGAAGCAGCAAAAGCACAAGATTATTTAATGCGTTTACCGGATAGAATGCAGCGTGTGTTGAGTCGTGTTCAAGTACCAAATATTGAGTACGAATATAAGTGGATTTTACCACAAAAGGCTTAAACGATAGCTCGTTCCTCGCTTAACGAGGAACGAGTATTCGTTAGTTTACCGTAATAGCGACAACCAAACGACCGTCATTATCACGACCGATGCGTTTAAACCACATTGAACCGTCAGACAAACCGATCTCATCTCCATTAAAAATCAAATCATTAAAGTTTTGACGAGCTATTTTTTTGCGTAAAGATTCATTAAAAATAATGTCGTATTGAGCAAAAAACTCGTTTTTTGATTTAAAATCTTGATAATGTTCTTCATACGAAACTCTAAAATGAGGAAACGTAATATAATTTAAAATTTTACTTGGTTCATTTTTACGCACTTCATTTTGGAATAAACTAAAGTAGTTTTGAAAATCGGACATTTTTACAAACGAAGCCGTTGTTGTTCCTTCTTCTATCTTTGAATTCCCTGTTGGCTTATTCTCAAACTGATTATAAACTTGACCAGTATTATCTAAATAATATTGTGATTCGCTTGTTTTTACCCAGTCATCTGCTTTTCCGTCAAAGTCGGCATGATGTATCTTTATGATATTGTCCGAGTTGATTTCTGCTGTTTTGATGTAAGTTTCGGTAGATGCCTTTAATGCACCAATTTCGATTGCAGAAAGAAATTTACCTTCACTATTAAATGTTGTCAAATAGAAAAAATCTTGTTGACCATTTCCATCTAAATAACGCACAACATAAATAATCGTATTATAAAATTCTTTTTCTCCAAGTTTTGCTACGGGATAAATTTTGTAAAAATCCTCGAATGATTCTCTCGGATTTATAACGCCTTCAACAGTTTGAAAATCCTTTCCATCCATTAAGTATCGGTAGAACTTTTTATCAAGAACGGAGTGACTTTCCCATTCTTCGTCCGTTCTATCTACGACTAAACCATCTAATTCGTATGGTAATTCTACATACATGAACTCTTGTAACATTTCTTGAAACAAGACATAATCACTGGTAAAATCTTTTTGTGGTAAAACATGTTTGATGCCATTACCAGCTGATGGCAAGTAAAGTGAATCAATATTTGCAGATAGATTTTTTGTTGAATTTTTCTCTAAACTACTGATAATATTGGCAGAAGGATTACTATTGGTTTCGGTACAAGCTAATGTCAAAATTAATAACATTAGTAAATATAAATGTTTCATAATCAATATGATAAATGAAAAAATAATCGAAATATACAATTAAGTAAATTCGTATTTCAATATATAAGAACGTAAATTTTAGTTGTATTATTTATACCAAAAATCATTATTATTGATAATTAAGGTCATTATTGGTTCTAATTAATACGCCATAAAAAGGTAATAGTTACATTCCAAAATATTCTAAACTTACGTAATGAAACGCTAAATTATAGAGATTAGAAATGTTAATAACTCGTTAAATAAAGAGGAGCAGTACGTCTCAACTTGTTAAAGACCGTGTTTTTTATCGCTTAAACCCTTTGTCTTGTCCATTGTTAAGATTCAAGTGTTGACAATATTCTTACATTTGCGGTATTATGATTGTAGGATAATGACGAACATTGTTCTTTGTCAACAACCAAACTAACATTATGAGAAAAATTCTATTCACTATCTTTTTACTATTTATTATAACGATTACTTTTGGACAAATCGCTCCAAAAAAAGTATATAATGCCACAAAAATCGAAGAAAAACCAATCATTGATGGCGAATTAAATGACGCAATTTGGTTACAAACGGCTGAAGTTGCTAATAAGTTTATTCAAAATCAACCGAATTTAGGCGAAAAATCAGTTTATAAAACAGAAGTTAAGATTGTTTACGATAATGAAGCGATTTATATTGGTGCAATGCTTTTTGATGAAAATCCTGATAGTATTTTAACACAATTGACAGAACGAGATGAAATCGGAAATACGGACTGGTTTGGTGTTATTATGGATACTTACGAAGATGGCATTAATGGTGTTGGTTTTATCGTTTCAGCAGCAGGTGTGCAGTTTGATACAAAATACTCTTCATTTGGTGAAGATGAAAACTGGAATGCTGTATGGGAATCCGAAATCAAAATTGTTGATAATGGATGGATTGTCGAAATGAAAATTCCATATTCTGCACTTCGATTTCCTGATAAAGTAGAACAATCATGGAATTTTAACATCGTTCGTACTGTTCGTAGAACTCGTGAAACGTCTTGGTGGAATTTTTACGATTCTTCAAAAAATGGTTTTTTGAATCAAGCTGGAACACTTAAAGGTATTAAAAATGTAAAATCACCGATTCGTCTTTTTTTTAATCCGTACATTTCGGGAAATATAAAAAATACAACAAACAATGGTGAAGGTTCTTGGTCACGAGGTTTTAATGTCGGAATGGATATTAAATACGGAATCAATGAAGCGTACACTTTAGATATGACTTTAGTTCCTGATTTTGGGCAAGTTGTGTCCGATGATGTGGTTTTGAATTTATCACCGTTTGAAGTGCGATTTGATGAAAATCGTCAGTTTTTTACAGAAGGAACGGAATTATTTCAAAAAGCAGATTTATTTTATTCTCGTCGTATCGGCGGACAACCAAATGGTTTTTCGGATGTTTTAAAACTTAAAGACGAAGGATTTACAATTCTTGAAAATCCAAATGATATTCAATTAATCAATTCTACAAAAGTATCTGGTCGTGGAAAAAATGGTTTAGGAATCGGTGTTTTAAATTCTGTTACCAATTCGGCAACCGCAGTCGTAGAAGATTCAAACGGTGTTGTTAAAGAAATTCAAACTGCACCTTTGACGAACTATAACGTCATTGTTTTTGATCAAAATCTAAAAAATAACTCCTTTGTATCATTGATTAACACCAATGTATTCCGAAATGGTGATCCTTATGAAGCAAATGTTACAGGAACAGCATTTCAATTACAAAATAAAAAAAACACCTATGCTTTTAGTGGAACAGGTTCGTTGAGTCAAAAGTATTTTAATGGTTTTAATAATCCTGATTTAGGTTTTCGTTATAATCTTAGTTTTGGAAAAACAAGCGGTAATATACAGTTTCGTTATAATAACTCCATAATTTCAGATACTTACGATAATAATGACTTTGGTTTTTTGGCAGGCAACAATCGTATCAATAACAGTCTTTGGCTTGGTTTGAATCGTTTCAAACCATTTGGCCCTTTTCTGCGTGGAAATTTTAATATCAATATGTTTACAGAGCATCAATATTCCACACAACGCTTCGCAAGTTTTGGTATTAATATGAACGGTTTTGCAATGACGAAAAACTTTTTTGCTTTTGGTTTTGGTACATTTGTTAGTCCAATTGAAGCCTATGATATTTTTGAACTACGAACGAACAACCGAGTTTTAGCTATTCCAACAAATACCGAACATTGGGCTTGGATTTCGACCGATTATCGTAACCCTTTTGCGATTGATATTAATGTCTTTGGAGAACGATTTAATCAAGAAGGCAGAAATAACTTAGGTATTAATCTTGGATTACTTTTTCGAGTAAATGATAAATTGTCTTTCCGAACTTCTACCGATTATCGAATTACGAATAATTATATTGGTTATGTAGCCAGAGATTCGTTGACAAGCGAGCCGATTGTTGGGATTCGTGATAGATTGGATATAGAAAATGTTATTTCGGGAAGTTATATTTTTAATAATGTAATGGGTTTGACGCTACGAACACGTCACAATTGGTCAAGAGCAACACATGATGAATTTTACTTTGTCGATGATGAAGGTCATTTAATGTCACCTTTGACAGATTTAAATAACGATTTTGACTTTAATTTTAATTTCTTCTCCATAGATTTAGTCTATTCTTGGCAATTTGCACCAGGTAGTTTTTTGACTGCGAACTGGAAAAATAATATTCGTACATTTAACTCTGATATTGAACAAAGCTATTTTCAAAACTTTAGAAACACATTACAAAACGATCAAACAAACTTGTTTTCAGTAAAAATCCTCTACTTCTTAGATTATCTTACTTTAGAACAAGTAATGAATAAAAAGCAGTTTCAATAGTTTAGGTAGTTTAAGTAGTTGTGTAGTTTAAGTAGTTTAAGTAGTTTTGTAGTAATATCATTTTCGTAATGTTTTTTTTTCATAAAAACTACTAAAACTACTAAAACTACTAAAACTACTAAAACTACTAAAACTACTAAAACTACTGAAACCAACAATAACATATCAAAATAACAACTACGAGCTACTCGATAAATGGGGAAGACGTTTTCTGACGCTTTTGACCATTTTTATGGCGTTACGAATAGCGAGTTATTTCACCTTGTTTCCAAGTTCGATTGGTATTACGAGAGTGCTAAAGATTGGTTTAAGATTCGTTTTAACAGGTTTGTCGGTTGGTTTATATGTTATATTAAAAGATCGATTTGGACAATTTCGATTAAAATGGAGAATGATACTGCCAATGGGTTTTTACCTAATGTATTTATTACTTGGTATCATTTCATTGATTTGGAGTACAGGCAAAGGTTTCACAACCTTACAATTAGCAATGACCATCGAAACGATGATTTTTGCTTTTCTCTTTTATCAAGTCATTGTGATGTTTGAAGCTGTTTATAAGATTCAGCGTTCAATTTATATCAGAATGTTGGTTCGTTCTATATTTTGGGTGTGCATTGCTTTTATAATCGGTCTTTTTGTCAATCCTGATTTATTTTTCCGTGGAACGCACGGTGGCGAAGTACAACGACTTGGCGGCTTTATTATCAATCCAAATGAGTTAGGGATGTTGTCCGTTTTAGGTGCTGTAATGGGTTATATTGAGGTCTTAAATAAACAAGATCGAGTTTATAATTTTATTGCGATTGCTGTTTGTGTTGCGGTTTTATTACTAACGCAATCTCGTTCTTCTTTAGGTGCATTCATTGTCGTATCAGGTATTTATGTTCTTTTGATGGAAAATTATTTTGTCAAAGTTAGCATTATCGCTGGCGGTGCTTTGGTCGCACCAGTGATTATTAATACGATTATCTTAAAGCAAGGTGATGTTGAGGAAGTTATGAGTATGACTGGACGTTTGCCGTTTTGGACAGATTTGATTACTGATGCATTTCCACAACGACCGATTTTAGGTTATGGATTTATGCGAATCAGCCCAAATTCCTTTGATGATAAATTCGATAGTATTCACGCTTATGCGGCCTCGATGACGCATAATACTTTTGTGCAAGTGCTTATTAACCTTGGTTTGGTTGGTATGTTTATCGTTATTTTACAAATGATGACGACTTTTTATGCCATTACAATTGAACGAGATAAATGGCTAAAATACGCTGCAATTTTTCAGTTAATTCCTCTAATGATAAATTCTGCTACAGAATTCGGTATCTTTGGTGAAACGAATTATGGTATTTTATTTTATCAAATTCTATTTTTAATGTTCACCTTTCAGGCAACACAAGTTAAATCTGTTCATCAAGAGTTTTGGAAATTGAACTTGAATAGGAAAATAAAATGATTTAATAAGGTATAAGGTATTGACAATACTTTATACTTCATACTTTATACTTAAAAATGTACTACACTTCTGACATTACTGTTTTATGCCAATTGTTTTTAAATTCAACTGAAAATATTGTTATTTTTCATTCTGATAATCAATTGATTAAAGATGATAATTTAAAGTTTGATACTAAGAATGTAACTACAGAATCAATCGTTATTTTATTATCCAAACCAAATCAAAAATTTCCGTTCAAACATTGTATTGATTTTACAAATCATTCCTTTACGAATGATAGAACCGTTGTTTACCAATATTTCAATAATCCAAACGATACAATGCGTTGGATTTATCCAAAATCGTTGAAATATCCTTCGTTTTTGACTTTATATAATGCTTCGGGAATGAAGTCGAAATTGATTCGTTTGGCTTTCGCCAATGCTTTCCGTTTTGGTTTGAAATCGAAATTGAGTTCTGGGAGTTTTCAGTTAGTTACTAATGGCGAGAATGCTGTTGAAATATTAGTCAAAGAAGCGAAAGGCGAAAATTATTCTATATTTACGGGAACAGTTGGCGAAAATAGAAAAGCGATTATTGAAATTAATCAAAATCGTAAAACGACCAACTTTATTAAAGTTCCTTTAGGTGAAAAATCTGCAAAATTAGTAGCTCAAGAAAAAAATCAATTAAAAAAATTCAATCAACTGAATTTTCAAAAATCGGTTATTCCAATTGTTACAAGTTCTAAAAATCCAAAAGTTGCAATTATATCGAATGTTCAGCCAAGTGAAAGTTTCTCAACGTTGAATGATTTAACAGCTGTTCATTTGAATGTTTTGAAAGAATGGTACGATAAAACAAATACTTTAAAATCTATTGATGAACTTCCTGAATATCAACAGATTCAGAACAATTTGCAAGTATTAGAAAATGATTTGAAGCCAGTAAATGATTTGAAAATCGAAACCGTAACAGCTTTGTACAAAGGCTTAAAAACGTTCCAATCCACTATTGACCACCGAGATTTCGGGACAAGCGAAAGTCAAAAAATTACAGTTGGTTTAGCTCATTACGATTTTACACCGTGGAATATGTACGTAACAAAAAGTCGTTTACACATCTACGATTGGGAACTTTCACAAACAGATTTACCGCTGTTATACGATGCATTTCATTTTATTTTTCAATCGAGTATTTTGATAAAACGTTCGTCATTTGAAGAGATTCAACAACAGGTTAATCAATTGAAAAACAGCGATTTAGTTAAAACATTAGGTCAAGATGCTAACTTTGATTTTGATACAAATTATCGTTTTTATATACTTTCAGTCGCCAGTTATTATTTGAAATTGTATATCAAACAATCGCCTTTGCATGTTCAAGCACATTGGCTGGTTGATACTTGGTTGGAAGCGGTAGAAAATTGATTTTGAATCACAAAAGATATAAAAGAACGGTTTTTCTATAAAAATAATTTTGAACCACAAAAGGCATAAAAGATACAAAAGGTGTTTACAAAAGAATGAAAAGAATAATTTTTGTGAAAATACTTTTGTGTCTTTTGATACTTTTGTGGTTCAGAAAATACGATTTTTAGAATTATGCAAATACCAGACAAAAATCAAAAATTTCCATTACCAAATTATAATCGTTTATGTTTTCTAAAAAACATTATTACCAATCCTAATATTATCGTTGGCGATTATACGTATTATGATGATTTTGAAGATGTTTATAACTTTGAGAAAAATGTCAAATACCATTTTGACTTTACTGGTGACAAATTGATTATTGGTAAATTTTGCATGATTGCGTCTGATGTAACCTTTATTATGAATGGTGCAAATCATTTAACTGATGCGATTTCGACTTATCCATTTGCAATTTTTGGTGCAGATTGGCAAAACGCAATGGATGGCAAAACGTATCCGTATAAAGGCGATTTGGTCATTGGAAATGATGTTTGGATTGGTTACAAAGCGACAATTATGGCTGGTGTTACGATTGGTGACGGAGCGATTATCGCTGCTCATTCGGTCGTGACAAAAGATGTTGAACCATATTCTATCGTTGGTGGAAATCCTGCAAAATTGATAAAAAAACGCTTTTCTGAATCGACGGTTCAACAGCTTTTAGAAAGCGAATGGTGGAACTGGGAACTCGAAAAAATTACAAAAAATGTGCAGCATTTGACGGGAAGAGATTTTGAGTTTTTGAAGTGAATCTTATTTCTAAAGTTCAAAAATATTCCGTCATGCTGAATTTATTTCAGCATCTCCCAGAATTTCAGTTACCATTTTGTTCAAGTAACGAATCTAAAAGATTAGGAGATGCTGAAACGAGTTCAGCATGACGGAATTTTATAGAGGAGAAATCCGAGATTCAAGACTACTTTGCCTGAATTTTCTTATCCACTTCATCAATCCAGCGTTCATGTCGATTTTCATAATCTTGCCACATTGCTTCTTGTTCGCTCTCGCTTAATAATGGATTTTCGTTATAAAAACCTTTTTGCTGACGTTGTCTAAACGCTTCGTAAATCGTAACGGCACAAGCGACCGAAATATTCAATGATTTCACCATTCCAACTTGCGGAATTAAGAAATTGCCACTACAATATTCCAAACTTTCTTTGCTTACACCAGCATGTTCATTACCAAATAATAAAGCTACTGATTCCGTCAAATCCAAGCTATAAAAATCAACTGCATCTTCACTCAAATGCGTTGCATAAATATTATCATATTTCGCTTTTACAGCTTGCATACATTTATCAACGTCATTATATAAATGTACATCAACCCATTTTCTTGCACCAGAAGAACTGCGTTTTCCTAATTCCAAATTCTCCTTTTTGACATTCGTATATAAGACAAAAATCTCTGTAATACCGACAGAATCACAAGTCCGTAAAACGGCACTAATATTATGTGGATCATGGACATTTTCCAAAATTATCGTTAAATTTGGCTGTCTTGCTTTGATGACTTCTTTGAATCGTGCTTCTCGTTTCGGTGTCATTGATATTGATATTTTGATTTGTTTTAAATTTGGAACGCAAAGATAGAAAAATCGTTTGTTTGAAAGCACCAACGGTGCGAAATCATTAGCATTGGGCAAAACCCAATGCTGAAAATAAAATAAGAAGTCAAGCTCTGAAAGAGCTATACTGATTTAAGAGATTCCGCTCTTTCAGAGCTAAATTAATGAGTTGATATAATCATTGGGTTTTACCCAATGTTAGTGTTCTCGCACCGTTGGTGCTTTTTAGCGTTAATAAACACCGAACTATCGAATATTCTCAAAGATAAATCGAAAATGTCAATGATAGATTTTGACCGAGTTATTGAAATCTATAACTTGATGGGAAAAATTGAAAAAGTAAAGGAATATTCCACGTTAAAAAAGAAGTTGAAACGATGATTGATAGAAATGATAAAATGGTTAAAAGTATTGAAGTGAGTGCAGGTTTGGTTGTTGGTTATTTATTGGCAGCAGGAATTAACTGGTATTTCTTTGATAAAGATTTGAACGATGCGTTTTTGGATGAACGAATTATTTTTGGAATCGCAGGAGTTGGAACGGCTGTGTTCTTGTATATTTGGCAAAAGCGAAAAACTGAAAACCAATCGGATGACTGAAATATTTGAAATAGCTACTCCTGATAAATACAAAAGTCAAGAACGGGGAAGTTTAAAAAAGAAACTAATGGAAAATGATACTTATCGTTGGTTATGTGCAGAACATAGAAAGAAACAATGAATCAGATTATAGGAAATTATAATACATTTTAAAAATTATTCACATTAACAAGGTACGATTTCTAATTAGAAGGGATAAATAATTGACAAGCATTAAAAGAAATCCTAATAGGATAAACTTGTCATTATTTATTCAACTTTATAAAAAGAAATCATGAAACAATTAATTACACTTATTATCGTACTATTTTTTAACTTAACTGGATTTAGCCAAACCGTTTATTTGCTTGATTCAACTCATAATCTTACACTTGATTTTTTTGGTTGGGACAATCTTGTTAATAAAAAATATACCTATGATAGCTTGGGAACATTGATATCACATCGTGAAGATGACGGAACGATTAATAACAATTTCTTTTATGTTGGTCAACTGCTTGAGTATAGTTATACTTATAATAATGCAAATCAACTAACCTTAGTCGAAGATGATTTATCTTACGAAGGCAATTGGAATAGAACCTTAAAAACCTATTCTCACTATACGAATTCAGGTAAAATAAGCAGCGATACGACTTATTATTACATTGCAAGTGTTCCAAATGGTGCAGTTTTATCTTACAATGTTTACACCTACGATACGAATAATCGCCTTCAAACTTGGGTTGATAAAGATGCAAATGAAGATGCAATACGTCGTACTTATGCTTATAATGGAAATACAGCAGAAATCAATACGATTACATTAGAAAATTACACTTCTTCTTCATGGAATTTATATACTACAGAATATTTTACTTATAATGCACAAGGACAAAAAATAGAATGGTTGAACGATTATTATGATGCATCAGGACAAGTTGAATATAAGCGATCAGAAGATTATACTTATGATACTAATGGTGATTTGATTGGAATTTTTCAAAGAGATTGGGATATGACTTGGACAGATAGTCATCGAACAAGATTAGATTATACAGCAACAGGGAAAATTAATAAAACAGCAATAGATATCTATTACTTATCTAATTCTATTTGGGAATGGTATGATAGTATACAATACCATTATGATATGAATGATAATCTTATTGAAAAATTTCGATATGAAAATTCAGCATTTGATATAGGTGATACAGAGGATTATTATTATTACATAGAAGTAAATCTTACGAATACAGAAAAAATTCTATTAGATAATAATATCAAAATCACTCCAAATCCATACCGAACATTTACACCTTTAAACATACAAGGTTTGGATGATTTTCAAACAATTCAACTACAAGTACGAGATTTGCAAGGTAGAATGTTGTTTAATC
>JBGCFH010000091.1:0-5064 GCA_045106825.1 Saprospiraceae bacterium
TTGTCACTGCGTTGTATGACTTACCGACCGCAAGCGGATCGGACATCACACAACACAGTGACAACACCATCAACATCAATCCAATTCAATACGCTGTATTGAATTGAATCAATGTCGACGGTGTCGTCACGAGCCGTTAGCATCAATTAAAAAAAAGATAAAATGGCGATATTAAATCCCGAAATAGAAGTTATTAAAAGACAAAAGGTTCAGCCAACCGAAGGAGAATGGACGTTACTTCAATTTCTTTTAAAGTCGCTTGACGATACATACGAAATTTACTACCAACCGTACTTAAATGGAGATAATCCAGATTTTGCAATAATGCGAAAAGGTAGTGGAGTTTTAATAATTGAAGTAAAGGATTGGAACTTATCGCATTATTACTGCGATGAAGACACTAAATGGAGATTACTGAAAGATAATACTTTGCTGAAATCACCTTTAAATCAAGTAGAGAACTATAAGGCAAATCTATTTCAACTTCATTTAGAGGAGCTTTATAAAAAAAGTATAAAAAACAAAAAAAATTGGGCAACTGTAAATTGTGCTGTTTATTTCCATAATGCAACAGAATGGGAGTTGAACAATTTTTTATTGGGTAATTTTCAAGATGACAGTTATTCAGGTTATCGGAGGTTTGTTAGCTATTTTGGTTTATTAGGTAAGAATTCATTGAATAGTCAAAAATTAAATTCACTTCTTTCAAAATTTTGGCTAAATAGGAAATCATATTTTTTTGATGAAACTCTTTATAATAGTTTTCATCGCTACTTAAAAACACCTGTACACCAACTTGAAGAAGGAATTGAAATTAATTATACAAAAGAACAAAAAGAATTAATCCGTAGTGAAATCCGACCAAGAAGAAAAATTAAAGGTGTTGCAGGAAGTGGAAAAACTTTAGTTTTAGCAAAAAGGGCAGTTAATGCTCATAAACGTACAGGAGAAAAAATTTTAGTGCTTACTTATAACCTTTCTCTTAAAAACTACATTCATGACAGAATAAGTGATGTTCGAGAAGAATTTTATTGGTCAGCGTTTTATATTACAAACTATCATCAGTTCTTTAAGACACAAGCAAATAATTATAATCTTGAAATAACAGGTTTAAGCAATTGGCAAGATGTTGATTTCTTTGAGAAAGTAAAGAACGGAATTATAAAGTTCGATGTAGTTTTAATTGACGAGGTTCAAGATTACCAACAATCATGGATTGATATTATTACAAAATATTTCACTCATTCAAAAACTGAGTTTGTCGTATTTGGTGATGAAAAACAAAACATTTATGAAAGAGATTTAGACGAAAATAATGAACCAATTGTTAGAACTATTCCAGGAAAATGGAATAAGTCATTGAATACCTCTCATAGATTTTCGAGTAATATTGGAAATATTGCAATTAAGTTTCAAAAAGAAATATTTGGGCAAAAATATAATGCGGATGAAGTCAAATTTATATCTCAATTAGATTTTGTTCAACGAATAATAGAATATCATTATTTTCACTCCTATACAGCAGAAAAGTTATTCAGAAAGATATATAATGTTTTAGAAAGAAATAAAATTCATTCCTCAGATACAGGAATATTATGCTCAAAAGTAGAATTATTGAGAGCGATTGATTTATCTATCAGAACAATTAAAAATGAAAAGACTACTACAACCTTTGAAAGTCAAGAAGAATATGAAACCATTAAAAACAATTCAAGGGAAATTGAGAAACTTAGAAGAATAAAGAAAAATCACTTTTGGATGAAAACAGGGACTGTAAAATTATCAACGGTTCATAGTTTTAAAGGTTGGGAAATTGATACACTTTTTCTATTTATTGAGAAAGAGGAAAAAGATAAGGAATTTACAAATGCAGAATTAATCTATACAGCATTAACAAGAGCAAGAAGAAACTTAATTATCTTTAATCTGAATAATATAGAATATGACAACTTTTTTAAAAGTGAAATTCCCAATTCCTTTGAACACGAATAAATATAAAAAAACTGATGCTAACAAATGCAACATCTGCCAGCCACGGCAAAAGCCGTGTCCGTCGTTGTTGCGGGACGTTCACTTCCACCAAAAACAAAAAACGAACAAAACGCTCAATATGAAATATGAACAAATTTTTAATGAATTTATTAAAAAATTTAGCAAAAATGACAAACATTGCACGCAAAGAGGAATAGGAATTGAATTAGAAATACCAATAGTTTCTATGAAGGGGGAAGTCGTAGACTTATCCATAATTCAAGAAATGTTTAGTTTTTTTGAGAGCGAGGGATTTGAATTAAAAAGAGATAGTTTCTCCAATCATATTATCAGTGCATCAAGAGTCAATGTACAGAGTGCTGCTAATTTCGATTATGTTATGGATACAGTCATGACAGATGCAGGTAGTAGTATTATTGAAGTAGTGTTTGCCCCTCAAGACAATCTACATACAATTCAGCAGTCTTTATCGGAAATAATAGATTTATTAACAACCTATTTGGATACTCAAAACTGTAAAATGCTTGGTTATGGTATTCAGCCTGTCACTCCTCCCTCCCGTAAATTATTGATGCCTAAGGAGCGTTATTTTTTTTATGAAAAATTTTCTCCTAATCATATCATTCCAAAATCAGAAGGGGCGGATGCACATTTATTGACCATATCTGCCTCTAATCAATGTCATATAAGTATTAGTCAAAAAGATACAATTACAGCCGTCAATGTATTGAATGCCTTGTCGGGGTTACAGATTATCTTTAATGCAAACTCGCCTATTTGGAAAGGGGAAATAGATAGGACTTACAAAGCGAACAGGGAGGCGTTTTGGGAGCATTGTTATCCAGACAGACTGAATCAAATGGGAATTCCCCCAAAGTTTGATACATTGGACGATTACCTTCTTTATTTGTTGGATTTTAAGCCGATGTTAGTAAAAAGGGAAAAGCTTCTGCAGGTTTTAAACAAAACCACTTTTAAAGATTTTATGTTAGACCAAACTCCGACCATTGGTCAAACATTGGAAGGAGAAAAGTGTAGTATTCAACCTAAAGTTGAGGATATACACTACTTGAACACTTTTTGTTATTTCAATGCTCGTTTAGCACCTCAATTTGGAACAATTGAAAGCCGTATGTGTTGCCAACAACCCCCTGATGCTGCTATTGCCCCAACGGCACTAACACTTGGGCTTTTATCTAACCTTGAAGAAGCAAACAGATTAACAGAAATTTATCCAAGGGAGACATGGAAAAAAATACGAGAAATGGGATTACAGCACACTTTTAGTACAACTATAAACGGTAAAAAAATCATCCCTCTTTTGACGCAATTCCTTGAAGTCGCAAAACAAGGATTAGAAAAAAGAGATTTAGGAGAAGAAGTTTTTCTAAATCCCTATTATAGGCGTTTGAACCTTAAACAATCTCCAGCAGATAAAGCAATAGAAATTTTTGAAGAACAAGGAATATCAGGGCTTTTAAAGCATTTTTCTTTTAAGAACCAAGCAAAACAATCGTCTTTAGAGACAGTACACTTACAAAATAACTAATAACACTTATGCAGCAATACAAAAAAAAAAGAATGGAGGAGACAAATTATTCATCTGAAGATGTTTTCATAAAGCGTATTCCTAACCAAGCATATAAGGAAATGATTGATGTGTTTTCTGAGCAGTATCATTTTAATAATGGAGAGCGAATGCGGATAGCCAACTATTATGTAGGAATTAGTCAAAGATTGGCAAATATTTTTAATGAGTTTATTGAGGAAATTAACCAAGGCATCGTCGAAAAAAAATATCCTCAATTACCTACACCAGAAGGATTTGAACCACATTCAGATAATTTGCTTCCAGCGGAACAAAATGGTCTATTTACTTTTGCCAGTTTTGATATGGCAGTAATGGAAAATAGCCTTCAAAATATTGAATTCCAAGCTGTAAGCACCTACCCTGTAAGTGCTGCTAAACTCAATCAAATTCTATTGCAACATCTACAGGAAGAAGATGCATATATTTTTGCCGATAATCCGACAACAACATGGAAGGATTTTACTGAAATGTATGAAGAGATTATTGCAGATAATCAGACGGAAGGAATAGTGCTTACAGATAGGCTTTTAAAACAACAAAAAACGAGTTTTGAATTCTATGCTACCCAAAAGGAGCTTAATACCTCAATAGAAATTGTAGATATGGAAGATATTGAGGAGCGAGATAATAGATTATTTTATACGAAAAATGGAAAGTCTCAAAAAATAAACCGACTGTACAATCGAATTTTGTTAGCAGAGGCATTGTTTGAAGATAACTACCCTAACAATACAAAAACATGGAAGTTTCGTTTTGATAAATCATACAAGGAACTCAAATTTATCAATCATCCTGTTAAACTATATGAGGTTTCCAAACGACTTTCTCCTTATATTTCCCACCAATTTAATCCTACCTGTTACGAATTATCTGAAGTTGCTGAGGATTTTAGAAAAAGAAAATTAAAATTCAAGGATTATGTATGGAAACATAAATGGGGCGGAGCAGGACATCGGCTTATTCTTTCTCCTAATTTCTCCATTTTAGAGGAATTGTCTGATAACTTAGAAGAATATATTGCTCAAAAGAAGGTGAATTTTAAGCTATTCAAAACCGATGATGGGCAAGAAAAGATAGTAGAGTTGAGGTTTATGACGGCAATTCATAATAATAATATGATTATAGTACCTATGGCGAGATTAGGACATATTACTCAAAGTATAGAAGGCGTAATGCAGTTTAAAATCCATTTTGGGGAGAACAATAAAGAGGGTTATGGCTTTAGCCCTGTTGTAATTTTTAAAGAAAAAAGTAAAAAAGGCGGGAAGTGAACATTGCATCTACGTCCATAGCCAGCAAAAGCTGGCTACGTCGTAGATGCGAGACGTTGCTATGCAATCCTTCGGATTGCATAGCAACGGCTCGTGACGACACTTCGTGTTGTCACTGCGTTGTATGACTTACCGACCGCAAGCGGATCGGACATCACACAACACAGTGACAACACCATCAACATCAATCCAATTCAATACGCTGTATTG
>JBGCFH010000092.1:0-14789 GCA_045106825.1 Saprospiraceae bacterium
TTATTTTTAGCTACGAATGCACGAATTTTTAACAAAAAAAATAATAATATTTATTTGTGCATTTCTGGCAAAAATTATTAGTGAACGATAATTTTTAGAGTAACAAATTTACTTTCTTCGGATTGAATTCGCAAAAAGTAAGCGCCTTTTGACTGTTTTTGCTGTCCTAAAACTTCATTTATTATGTCCATTTTTCCGCTTATTCGTTGAACTTCTTCACCAATTGCATTATAAATCACAACTTGTAAATCTTCATTTGATGAATTCGTAGAAAGTATTTCAAATATACCATTTGATGGATTTGGTGTAATCGAATATATTTTATTTTCTGTCAAAACAGTTTTTGTATTCACTGTTCCATTACTAATTGTAAAATAACCAGTATTTATCACACCGTTTGCAGATTGTGTATAAGGATTATTTCCAGCAACATTATTTGAAGGAACACTAAACCAAAATCCGCCATCATTTCTGATAATCGTAGCATTATTCCGACTAAAACTCAAACCTTCATCAGACGCATTCCACCTAAAGTTAAGGTTTAAATCACTACTTGGCGTTTGAGTTGTAATTTGCCATGTTTGCTCAAGTGTTTGATTCATATCTGACACAATTCCATTCATGTTTCCATTATTATATACATTATTGAATGTACGAACATTAACATAAGGAATACCATTGTTTGATTTTATAAAAACAGGTGTGTAAGATGTTTCTGTCCCAATAGGAAATACAATTGAAGTATTCCCAACTTCACGCACGACCGAACCACCTGCAATCGGATCATCTTTCGTCACCACATAACCTGCACCTGCTAATACAGTTGCGTCTTTATTTATTTCTAATGTATAATCATCCGTATATAATTTTGCTCCCGAACCAAATGACAACTGTTCTGTAATAATTAAATCCGTCTGTAATGTTGTTCCAGTGTTATTTATAATACGAGTTTTACAAATCGTTGTCGTGTTTCCACTAATCGTTTGTGGCGAATCGCCTCTAAATACAAAAGTGCCACAATTCCCCGTGCCTGCGATTGTTCCGTTATTGATTAAATTGCCATAAATATTAAAATTGCCACCAGTAACCGCCAATGTTTTACCATTTTCAATTGTCAAATCTTTACAAGATCCACCGTTATTTATTTCTGGATCGAATGTACTATTTGCAGCAATCACAGCATTTCGATTTTCATTTGGTAACAAACCTTGTTCCCAGTTACTACAATCTTCCCAGGCTGTACTTACATTTCCTGTCCAAGTCGCTACATCGGGCAACAACGGATATTGCGTAACATCAACGACTTCTGGAGCAGTATAAGTTATTTGAACCTTACAACGTTGTCCAATTTGGTTCGCATTTGTATTTTTTATTTTAATATCAATCCAACCGACTTGATTCGCAGTATAATTTCCTGTCAATGTTCCAGTTCCACTTTGAGAAGCCAATGAATTACCATTAACATCAAATAACTCAATCGTCAAATCTTTTGTATTATCATCTGGAATCAACTTATAAGTAATAGCATTGACATTATTAACAAATATTTTTCCAACGTTGCGATAAGCAATCGAGTTATCAGGCAACGCTCCACCTTGTTGTAATGAATTACAATTGCTATCGCCTAAATCATTAGCCATTTCCCACTCTTGAGTCGTTGAAGTTTGGCGTTGAGGGGTGTAAGTAGTTCCGATTCCTTGTGGTGCCCAAATCGAATAACCTCGACGACCATTTGTTGCTGAGCCATCACATGGAGGCGTTGATATTTCTACTCTTTGGTCATTTTGAACAGTGCGAGTTGCATTGCCATTTGCACCAGAGTAATCGACTAAAATAGTGCCAGGTGGAAAGTTAGAATCAACCCAATCTGTTTGCCAAGTATTCCAATTATCATTAACACCAATAATTGCTTTTCCTCCTCTTTCGATAATCAAATGATCACCTGAATTGCCTTGATGTCCACGAACTAAATAAGGACCAGAAGCAAAATCTAAATTTTGATGACACCAAACGATGTTTTCCAAATCACTTCTAACTGGCAATTGTGCCGCATTTTTCGGATCATGATTAAAGCGATTTCCATTGTAACCAATATCAAATAAATCCTCAAAGAAAAACATTGGCGTTCCATCAACTGCAAAAGTCAAGGCATAAAGTAACGATAGTCTCGCTTCATTCGGCTCAATATGTCCACCGATTTGACTTCCGAAATTCCAACCATTATAATTTCCATCAGTTGTCAAAATCGGACGAAATGTATCGTGATTATTAACAAAAGGAAGTGTACGATGAACATAAGTATTTGACGCTGGATAATAGAAAACCCGTTCATTTTGTTGTTCAGCAGGAACATTTGATAAATCATAAGCACCTTGACCAGCAATAATTCCTGTAAATGCACCACGCAGTCCAAAATCAAACGTCCCCGCCAACATTTCTGAACCGCCATTTGAATAACGAACATCATTTACATAATTGTCCAATTCCGTTTTTCCTCCAACATATTCACCGAAGTTTATCATGCCTTCGCCTAAGTTCGCATCACCATTTAAGTATTTTAAATTATAAGATAAATCCTGTACTACAAAGTGCGGAAAATGCTTTACAGCATCCCAACGAAAACCATCAATATCGGTCTGACGAGCAAACCACATAATCCAATCTCTCGCTTGATTTCTATTATAATTTGAGGTTTGTGTAGGATTATAGGTTGCATTTGTACTTGGCCCAAAACCATTATTTGAACCACTTTCATCTATTCCATAAGAAAAATCTGGTCCCCAAAATGATGATTCCCAATTTCCACTTGATACATTCCAATTTGCATTCGGATGAAAATTTGTATAGTTTTTTGGCCAACGACCTTTACGATTTAAATATTCCGTCGCATTTTCACCACCGACTAATGGAACTGGCGTATCGTAGCAAACGTAACGAAAATTTTTAAATCCACCAGCTGTTTGTGTCGAATAAGTTGATTCAGGATCTAAGCCACCATCACCAGCCGTTGTTCCTGCATCTATAACGTGATTTAGTACAACATCTTGAATCACTTCGATTCCGTTAGCGTGCATTACTGCAATCATTCGCAACAATTCATCTTTTGTACCAACACGAGTTCGAGTTTCGCCTTTTTGGTATTTATCGCCCAAATCATAATGGTCAAACGGTGCATAACCGACTGAATTTGTACCTGGGTTTTTGTAAGAAGGCGGAATCCAAACGGCATCAACGCCCATTGATTTTAATCGAGGTGCTAATTCGCATAAATAATTTGCCCAGCTTTCGCTGTAATTATCATTCTCATAATCCCACCAAAAACCTTGTAGAATGACTTTTTTCTCTGTGGTTTGAGCGAACGCAGAAAACGAAATAAAAAAGAAGAGTAATAATAATTTTAATTGTCTCATAATTTGTAATTGATATTTATAACCAATTTAAACGGTTTTCCTATAAAAAATCTAACGTGTAAAAATCGTATTTTCTGAACCACAAAAGGACCAAAAGGCACAAAAGTATTTTCACAAAAGTTATTTTATTTTGAAAATTTCATTCTTTTGTGAATACCTTTTGTAACTATTGAATGCTCTCGCATTCACTATTGTGGTTCAAAATTATTTTATAGGAAAACCCTTAACCAATTTATAAAATGTAAATTTATTCTTATATTTCTTAAATAAAAAACACTATTGTATTGGGATTTATAATCAATATTTTGTCTTTCATTCACGTGTATAATTCACAATTTCGCCAATCATATATAATATTGCCTTTCCAGAAATTTGAACTCTATCATCCAAGTATTCGCAAACTAAATGACCGCCTCTTTTTGAAATTTGTTGAGCTGTCAATTTGTTTTTATTGAAGACTTTCGCCCAATAAGGTGTTAAGGTTGTGTGAGCAGAACCAGTAACAGGATCTTCATTGATGCCCGAATACGGAGCAAAAAATCGAGATACAAAATCACAATGATTTCCTTTTGCTGTCACAATAATTCCTCGAACATTAAACTTTCCCAAGGCATTAAAATCTGGTTGTAATGCTGCAATTGTTGCTTCATCTTCAAACACCAACATAATATCAGTTTTTCCTTCGAATGATGCTAAAGGTTTTTTACCAATCGCTTGATTTAATTCATCATTATTCGATATTTTGTTGAAAACATCTGTCGGAAAGTTCATGGTTATTAAGTCATTATTCGATTTTGTTACCGTCAATTCACCGCTTCGATGCGAGTAAAAAGTAATTTTTGTAGCCTCTTTTTCATAATATTTAAATAATATAAAAGCAGAAGCTAAGGTTGCATGACCACACAAATCGACCTCGACATTAGGTGTAAACCAACGAATTTCGTAGTGCTTTTTTTTCTTAACCAAAAATGCTGTTTCTGAAAGATTGTTTTCCGAAGCGATATTTTGCATTAACTTATCTGGTAGCCAATTATTCAAAATGCAAACAGCAGCAGGATTTCCAGAGAATAATTTGTCAGTAAACGCATCAATTTGATATATTTTTAAAGATTTCATCAAGTTCAATTTTTTACAAAAATCTAATGTTTTTTAAATGATTTACAATTATCACTTACCTTTTTTTTAATAATTTGATTAAAGTTCAATTTACAAAGACTTTGTTATTTGACGTTCAATAAATTAAGAAGTTAGACCGTAAAGTAATCGAAATTCAAATTATTTTTAAACATTAAAATCAAATTATTATGAAAACGTTCACAAAACTAATAGCATTTATTTTTTTGATATTGTTCATTACAACAGCTGTAAATGCACAAAATTGTAATAGTAAAAATCAATCTTGGACTGTAAAAGCGGCTGATGGTAATAATACTTGTGTTAATGTAAACTATGACGAAAACGATGGAAATTTAACAATGACCATGAATTTCCCTCGGGAAAAAACGGAAGAATTACAAGATTATTAAAAAAAAGAATTAGGAAAAAATTATACGAAACATACAGGAGGATTGATTCGTTGGTCAAGTTTGAAAAACTCAAATATAGAAGGTTTTAAGGCTTCAATAAGTAATGGATATTTAAAAATTATCTATAACGGAGGCGATGAAGATGTAATGGAAGAAGTGAAGGCTTTGGTACGTGAAGTGAAGTATCAAACTAAAAATGATGATAAGAAAAATAAAAATTAGTTTAAGTATGATTTGCTAAAAATCGAAGCGTCAGAACAGTTCTCTGACGCTTTTTTTATTCAGTAACGACTGTTTTAGTTGCCGTAAAGTAAAAGACGGGAGTTAAAACAGTCGCTAAGGAGAATTTTATTCCTTTGGAAACTCAATGCTCCAAATTCCACGAATTTCATTGATTTCATAACCTGTTGCTTTATCATTTGGATAAAGGTTAGCTAATTTAGTATTGACACGTTTTGCTAAATTTTCCTTTTTTCCATGACATTGTAAACACATTTCATTTGTTTTTATGGGTGCATAAAATCGAATTGCTTTCCCTTTTTCTTCAATAATTGGTTTGATTTCTTCGCCAGAAATCAATGTGTTTTTGAAGGTTTCAATGTGTGCCAATTCTGTTTCATTAGCTTGGTTTTTTGTATTTCGAGGTTTATCACTTACACGTTTTATTATCACATCATGAAATATTGCCATACTATCAGTCAACGGATAAGCTCTTGTATTACAGAAACTTATCGCACTTTCTGTACCTTTTGCTTTGATTGTTCCCATTAAGTTTTTTCCTAAAACACCTTTTGTTGTCAAAGCGTAGTGCATTCCTTGACTGGCGTAATCACCAGATTCATAAGGTGTATTTTCTTTAGCGTGTTCTTTGTTGTAGTGTTCCTCGAACCATTCTGGGCTTTCGATTTCATTATCGTATAAATAATCGGCAATAAGTTGTACTTTCTCTTTTGGAAATGATAGATTCGGCATTACACCAAAGCGTTTTATAGCATTTGGCATTTTAGAATTTTCTCTTGTCGGATTTTCCATAAATTTTGAAAATGCAGCAATAAATTCTGCTTTAGAGTTTGTTTCTTCTGTATAATGTCGTTTTACGGCAATCATCGGAGGTGCTAAACGCTTCTCTTCCGTTGTTTCAGGATTGTGACAGGAGTAACAATTTTGAATCATCAAATTTAATCCTTCTTTGTGAACATCTGATAATTCTGTTGTTGCTTTATTTGCTGTTTCGTTTTGGCAACTATTGATTAAAACCAAGATTAGAAAGCCACTTAAAATACTGATAATTAGTTTCTTTTGCATATTTATATATTTCTTAAATCAAAATAGATAGAAAATTAAGTTAAGAAAGTGCTTATTATAATTTGATTGCAATTTCAAAATTTTTTAATTAATCAATATGATGTGTATCACAAATGAAAACTTAAAGTCTAAATGATGTTACTTTTAACAAAATCCTAAAAACAAGAAACATACAAAAAGTGGCAAAAAAACTGTTTATTAGAGTAGTAAATAAACGGAAACAAACAAACTATGAAAAACACACTTAAAATATTATTTATCATTTTAATCAGTACATCAACGATTTTTGCTCAAAAAGTAGAAATCGAACCCAGTTATGTTACCAAAAAAACAATGACTGGTGATGCAGAAAAATATTATGTCAAAGCTCAACATTTGGGCATGCAAAACAAATATGAAGCAGCGATTGAGAATTATGAAAAAGCCTTGGAAGCAGCTCCAGATTTTATTGATGCACACTTGTATATTGCGGATGTCTATTATGCAATGCAACAATTTGAAACTGCCGAAGAATGGTTTGAAAAAGTATTGTTAATAGATGAAACATATGATACAAGAGTTATTTATGTTTTAGGAGCTTTAGAATATCGCTTGGATAAATTTGATGAAGCCGTAGAACATTTTGAATTGTTTTTGAAACATTCGCATAAGTCAAAGTCATTATTGGCGAAAGCCGAAAAATACTTAAAAACTTGTCGATTTGCAGCCGAAGCTATAAAAAATCCTTTACCATTCAAACCTGAAAATTTAGGTGCAATCAATACGGATTTGCCTGAATATTTGCCTTGCTTTACGGCTGATGGTGATTTTATGATTTATACCTCACGTTATGCAGGTCAAGAGGATTTTTTTCAATCTGAGAGAATTGATGGTAAATGGACGAAAGGTGTCAACTTAGGTGAACCTGTCAATACAATGGACAATGAAGGGGCTCAAACGATTTCAGCTGATGGTCGATTTTTGGTTTATACCGTTTGTAATAGGAGGGAAGATTTCGGTGCTTGTGATTTGTACTATGCCGAAAATATTAACGGTCATTGGACAAAGCCACAAAACATCGGTTATCCTGTAAATTCAACTGCTTGGGAATCTCAACCTTCTTTGTCGGCTGATGGTCGAACATTATATTTTGTGTCGTCAAGAAATGGTGGAAAAGGTAAAAAAGATATTTGGGTAACTTACAAAATGCGTAATGGAAAATGGATGAAACCTCGCAATTTAGGCGATGTAATTAATACAAAAGGAGACGAAGCCTCTCCGTTTATTCATGCTGATGGACAGACGCTGTATTTTAGTTCAAACGGACATGTTGGAATGGGAGAGTCCGATATTTTTATGACGACTCGACAAGCAGATGGAACTTGGTCAACTCCAAAAAACTTAGGTTATCCGATTAATACAAAAAAACAGGAAAATAGCTTGGTTGTGAGTTTAGATGGAGAAACAGGCTATTTTGCATCTGACAGAACGGATTCAAAAGGGGCAACCGATATTTATAGTTTTGAAATGCCAGAATCGATTCGTCCAAAACCGGTGACTTATTTAAAAGCAAAAGTGATTGATGCAGAAACTCGTTTGGAACTTCAAGCAAAAATTGAATTGATTCAATTGTCATCAGGTTTGACTTATACAGAATCGGTTACAACTAAAAATGGTGAATTTTTAATTTGTTTGCCTTCAGGCGATGATTATGCTTTAAATGTCTCTCGAAAAGGTTATTTGTTCTCATCCGAAAATTTTGCATTGAAAGAAGCAACTTCTTTTAATGAACCGTTTGAGGCTTTGGTAGAACTGCAACCGATTACGGCAGAAATGGCTACGAATAATTCTAACAATTATAACTCGGCAGAGAAACCGAAAGCAGTTGTTTTAAAAAATGTGTTTTTTGAAACTGGTTCTGCAACTTTAAAAAATACATCTAAAGTAGAATTGGATAAATTAATTATTTTATTGACTGAAAATCCAACAATGAAAATTCAAATTAACGGACATACAGATAATGTCGGTTCTCCTGAAACGAATCAAGAATTGTCGTTAAATCGTGCAACGTCTGTAATGAATTACTTAATTGAAAAAGGTGTCGTAACTGAACGTTTACGAGCCAAAGGTTTTGGCGAAAGCCAACCGATTAGTACAAATGACACGAAAGAGGGGAGGAGAAGCAATCGGAGAACGGAGTTTATTGTCGTGGAATAAAAAATGATTTAGGAGGTTAAATTTAAGATGTTAGATATTTTTTCGAGTGCTTAAATTTTTTACGAATGGTTATAACGGAAAAATAAGGCGAACGAAAACTAATTTCTTTTCAAAGTCTTTCGATAGTATATTTTTTATAAAAGGCGAAGTTTACGAAACTTGTGGTGCGACATAAAGTTTAGTAAACTTTACCTTTTTAAAAAATCAATTTATGTAAAAAATTAAGTAATTTAAGTTATGAGTTGAAACATGTTTTAACGCAGAAATTATCAAAGAATCACTATTTTAAAATCAAATTTAAAATGACAACTATTTATACACAACTTTATATACAATTTATTTTCGCTGTAAAAAGCCGAAACGCATTCATCCCAAAACAACACAAAAAACAAGTCGAAAAACACATTACCAATATCATACAACAACGGAAACACAAAGTGATTGCCATTAATATGATGCCCGACCACATTCATATTTTCGTTGGGTTAAATCCAAAACAAAGCATTGAAGATGTCGTCAATCACACCAAGTTCATTTCCGCTAAATATATCAGACAACAATCTTGGATGAAAGCCAAATTTAGATGGCAAGATAGTTACGGAGCATTTTCGTATTCTCGCTCGCACATTGATAGTGTTGTGAAGTACATTAATAATCAAGAACAACATCACACAAAACAAACATTCAAAGCGGAATATTTAAACTTTTTGAATAAGTTTGAAGTGGAATATGATGAGGAGGATTTATTTGAGTTTTATGATTTCTAAAGTAATTTTAAAGTGGAAGAATTTGATCTTCAAGAGAATTATTACTATTAATAATATTAAAACTCAATCCTAAATTGAACCTGTTATATTCTCTATCTAATGAGTACGAACTATGAAGCGGAGAATAAGACATCACACCTGCGTTAATAGATAATCTTTCTTTAATTGGAAGTTCAAATCCACCTCCAAATCCGATATAATGTAAACTTTCCTCTTGAAAAGGATTATCAAATTCACAAATACAATAGTTGCCGTAACCCCAAGATATTTCTGGAAAAAACCTCGCTTTCTTTTTGGGTAAAGCATCATATTGCAAAAAGGCAACCATCATATTATGGGTTTTCTTATGAGGTAAGTCAGTCGAATTCGTAATTCGAGTACGAATGTGTGTAAAGCCTAAACCAAAATAAAGTGCTGGCGTAATATTAACGGCAAGATTATTATGCCAAGAAAAATCTACTGTCGTAATACCTGAATAACTATTTTTATCGTAATTCAAAGACGTTCCATATATCAATCGTTCTGCAAATTTTAGCTTGCTTTGGCTAAACGCTACGGTCAGCGAAAAAAGTAAAACGAAAGTGATGGTTGGTTTTAAAAATTTCATGTTGTTGGTTATTTTTAATATCACGAACGCATAGATAGGTTGAAATGATGCTTTTTGAGGAAAAATAACGATTACATTTTACTTGAGTTGATAAAAATAATGAAAAACATCGAATCCCATTTTCAATAAAAACAATTGGTGTAATTTGTGAGAATTCGTGTTCAACATTTTTTTCGAAAAAAATCCATAATTTGCAATCCTAAATTACCAAATCAAAATCAATGAATGAAATTGAAAGATTAAAATTATTTTTCAGAATGTTAGAATTGTTTTTAGTTGACAATGGAATTGAAGAAATAGTAGAAGGTTATTCTGAAGAAGAAATTATAACAGTTGAAAAACAGTATAATTGCCAATTACCTTTAGCTTATCGTCTATTTTTGAAAACAATGGCAAAACAAGATTTAAGCGTTTTTGATAGTCTTGACTTTCAGTTAGATGGAATTGATTATGCCCGAGAAACAGCAAAAGAATTAACAACAGATTTAGGATTTGAAGTAGAAAAAGATGCTTTTATTTTTACAGAATGGCAAGGATATAGGTTCATTTATTTTATACTTGATGGAAATGAAAACCCAATAACTAAGAAATGTCAAGAATGCTCAAGTACAAATATTCCACCTGAAATTATCTACGAAGGTTTATTTACAGATTGGCTATGTAGAAGGATTAGAATTAGTATCGAAATACTTTATAGATTGAGAAAAATATCTAATAAAAAACAAAACCTTGAACAATTGGAGATGATTCGTATAATTCCACTTCAAAAATAAATTCGTGTAATTAGTGAAAATTCGTGTCCAAAAATTCTCAAAAAAAATCCATAATTTGCAACCCTAAATTACCAAATCAAAATCTAAAACGATGAAATTAAAATACGTTCTACTACTATTTGTCGCAACGCTTTTCGCAATACCAACCAACGCACAAAAGCGAAAAAAGAAAAAAGAAAAACCAACTTTAACAACATCAAATGAGGATTATTATTCCACGTTAGAATGGCGAAATATCGGCCCTTTTCGTGGCGGACGTTCGGCAGCCGTTGCAGGTGTTCCGAACAAACCGAATTTATATTATATGGGTGCAGCTGGCGGCGGTGTTTGGAAGACAAAAGATGGCGGCAACTCGTGGCACAATATTTCTGACGGATTTTTTGGCGGTTCGATTGGTGCAATTGCGGTAAACGAATATGATAATAATGTGATTTATGTCGGTGGCGGAGAAGTTACGGTTCGTGGAAATGTGTCGTCTGGTTACGGAATGTTTAAATCAACCGATGCTGGGAAAACTTGGGAAGCGATTGGTTTAGAAAATTCAAAACACATTCCTCGTGTACGGATTCATCCGAAAAATCCTGATTTGGTTTATGCTGCTGTAATGGGCGATTTGTATAAACCGACTGCCGAACGTGGCGTTTATCGTAGTAAAAACGGCGGCGAAACATGGGAAAAAGTTTTGTTTGCTAATAAAAATGCTGGTGCAGTTGATTTAATTCTCGACCCAACAAATCCACGGATTATTTACGCTTCAACTTGGCGAATCCGCAGAACGCCTTATAGTTTGGAAAGTGGCGGCGAAGGTTGTGCGTTATGGAAGTCAACAGATGGTGGCGATAATTGGACAGAAATTTCTACGAATAAAGGTTTTCCAACAGGTACTTTAGGAATAATCGGTGTAACGGTTTCGCCTCAAAATGGCGATAGAGTTTGGGCGATTGTGGAAAATAAAAACGGTGGCGTTTTTCGTTCTGACGATGGTGGAGAAACATGGCGAAAAGTAAATAGCGAACGCAAATTGCGTCAACGTGCTTGGTATTATACACGAATTTATGCCGACCCGTTGGATGTTGATGCGGTTTATGTTTTGAATGTACGTTGGTATAAATCAAAAGATGGCGGACGAACTTTTGGTGCAAAAGGTTCGCCTCACGGAGATCATCACGACCTTTGGATTGATCCGACAGATTCGGATAGAATGATAATTGCAGATGATGGCGGCGGACAAGTTTCGTTTGATAATGGCGTGAATTGGACAACGTATCACAATCAACCGACCGCACAATTTTATCGAGTGACAACGGATAATTATTTTCCATTCCGAATTTATGCGGCACAACAAGATAATTCGACCATAAGAATTGCACACCGAACGTCTGGCGGTTCGATTACAGAACGAGATTGGGAATCAACGGCTGGTGGCGAATCGGCACATATTGCAGTTGATCCGACGGATAATGAAATCGTTTATGGTGGAAGTTATGGTGGTTATTTTAGTCGCTACAATCATCGCACAAAACAACGTCGAGCAATCAATGTTTATCCCGATAATCCGATGGGACACGGAGCGGTTGGAATGCGTTATCGTTTTCAGTGGAACTTTCCGATTTTCTTTTCAAAACACAATCCGAAAAAACTCTACACTTGTTCGCAACACTTGCACGTAACCGAAAATGAAGGACAAACTTGGACAGTTATTTCACCCGATTTAACAAGAAATGACACGTCAAAAATGCAATCTTCTGGCGGCCCAATTACCAAAGATAACACTGGCGTAGAATATTATTGTACGATTTTCGCAGCCGAAGAATCGCCTTTAAAAGAAGGTGTAATTTGGACTGGTTCTGATGATGGTTTGGTTGATATTACAAAAGATGGCGGCAAAGATTGGGAAAATATCACACCGAAAAATATGCCTGAATGGCTAATGATTAACAGCATCGAACCTGATCCGCACAATGAGGCTGGTGCGTATATCGCAGGAACGTTGTACAAAACTGGCGACTTCCGACCGTATTTATACAAAACTTCGGATTACGGAAAAACGTGGACAAAAATCACCAAGGGAATTGATAACCAACACTTTACAAGAGTTGTTCGTTGCGACCCAAATCAGCAAGGTTTGTTGTATGGAGGAACAGAAGCAGGAATGTATATTTCTTATAATGATGGACAAAATTGGCAGCCGTTTCAGTTGAATTTACCGATTGTTCCGATTACAGATTTGACGATAAAAGACGATATGTTAATCGCAGCAACACAAGGTCGAAGCCTTTGGATGATTGATGATTTGACGCTGATTCATCAAGTGAAAAATGAAAGAATTGGCGATTTCAAACTCTTTCAACCAAAACCAACATATCGTATGAATGGTTGGCAACGAAATACTAAAACCGAAGGAAAAAATCACGCTTCGGGCGTTTCGGCTCATTATTATTTAAAAGATTACGATGCTAAAAAAGATACGATAACTATTGTTTTAATGGAAAATGACGGCGACACGATTCGAGCATTTTCTACCTTTCCGAATGATGATTTTGATAAATTAAAAGTCAAAAAAGGGGGCAATATTTTCCGTTGGAATATGAACTATCCGAATGCCAAAAAGTTTGATGGAATGGTCAACTGGTGGTCGTCATTAGCAGGAGCAAAAGCCGTTCCTGGCGATTATAAAATCAGCCTTTCAGTAAATGGCGAAACACAAACACAAACTTTCAAAATCCTTGCTGACCCACGTTCAGAAGCGACGTTGGCAGATATGCAAGCACAATTTGACTTCTTAATCGACTTGCGCAATAAGGTTTCTGAAACACATACTGCAATCGGAAACATTCGCAAAATCAACAAAGAAATCAACCGCTTAACCAAGCGTTTAGACGATGAAAAATACGCAGCTTTGATTCACTTTGCCGATTCGATTACAACACAATTATCCGACATCGAAAAGACCTTGTACCAAACCAAAAACCAAAGTTCACAAGATCCACTCAACTTCCCAATTCGCTTAAACAACAAATTGGCTCACTTAAATTCACTGGTTCGCATCGGTGATTTTCGCCCAACTGACGGAGCGATTGAGGTGAAAGATGATATTTCGGGGTTGATTGATGTGCAGTTGGAAAGGTATTATGAGATTTTGGAGGTGGAGATTCCTGTTTTTAATCGGTTGGTTAGGGAGATGGAAGTAGATTTGATTGAGGTAGATTAGGACACGAATTTGCACGAATTACGCTAATTTTTTTGTTTTTTTTTGGAATGCGAGATTGCTTTGGTGATTTCGCATTTTTCATAAAAATTAACTTTTCTTTGAAAAAGCAAAAATGTAGATATATCTTACATTTTTACTTAATCATAAAGACAAATAAATTAAAAAATAACCTAATATATGTCAAATTACACTTTAAGCACAGGAAAAAAATATATAAAAGATATTTTTGATAAAGAATGGTTTTATAATATACCTGAATACCAAAGACCTTATGTTTGGGGAAAAGACCAAGTAGAAACATTGCTTAATGATATTACAACTGCAATGGAAAGAGATTTTAATAAGGAATATTTCTTAGGTTGTATGATTTGGAACACTAAAAAAGCGACCGAGTCAAATTATAATTATCAAGATATACTTGATGGTCAACAAAGATTTATAACACTTTACCTTCTACAAGGCGTTATTAGAGATTTATCAGATGCTATTGATTTAAAAAATGAAGTTAAAGAAAGATTGTTGCAAGAAGGTAATCGGTATAGAGGAATCCCAAAGAGAAATAGAATCAAATTTGTTATTCGAAATGATGAATCTTTTTTAGAAAAATATTTATTACCCGAAAATGCTACTTTACAATTAGAGAGAATTAGAGAAATTTCTGAAAATAGACTCGAAGGGACATCAGTCCGAAATATGGCAAATGCTATATTGGTAATGAATAAATGGTGGAAAGAAAGAAAAAGAAAAGATGAGTATTCTTTTCAAGAATATCTTGATAAGTTTTATATATATTTATCTAATAAAGTTCTTTTATTATTTTTAGCAACACCTAATAATCTTGATGATGCTTATAATCTTTTTACAGTTTTGAATAGCCGTGGACTTCAACTCCAAGTTAGTGATATATTGAGGGCACAAAATTTAAGAGTTATAAAAGATGACATTGAACGAAAAGCTTTTGCAAAGAAATGGAATGAATATGAAAACCGTATAG
>JBGCFH010000093.1:0-32481 GCA_045106825.1 Saprospiraceae bacterium
ATATGGAGCATAACAGACAAGATATTTTTTTTCAAAAAAGCCCCTCTTTCTTTGAGGGCTTTTCCGAAAAAAAATGTTAATGGAAACAGAATTTATTTTTTCTATCTTAAAAATTTGTCCTGTTTTTTTGAACCACCTCAGACACAACTTTCAAAAAATAAGGTCGAACAAAATTAATTGTTCGACGGTATTAGGTTTTGTAATATTATTAGGTTTTATTTATTATAGTTAATAGTTGGTGACTTTAATCAATGCTTCGTATTTATATCACAAATATAAGTAGTGATTTTCTCATAAACATCTCTAAATTGGCGTTTTTGTCCCGAATCGTTTATTTTCGTAAATATTCTAAAGGACGATAGTTATAATGTGTTTTGTATTTTTTATTCATTGTAAAGTACCAAAATATCAAGACAAAACTTTAGAAGTTCCGTGGGCAAATTCAGGTTCAGGATTTACACTATTATTTGAAGAATTCGCACTTGAATTAGTAAAAATTCATGGTTGTGTAGCCGAAGTTGCAAGACAGTTAAAAATTTATCCACAACGTTTATGGAGAATTGTTAAGACATGTGAGAAGTATGTTAGTTTAACGGAAGTAGACATGAGTAAAGTTGAACGAATAGGTTATAGTCTGCCCCGACACCTCAGGGATGAAACCTCTCGAAAAAAAGGACATGATTATATTACCTGTTTTATTGATTTAGATACTGGCGAATTGTTATGTGTAGTGGAAGGCAAAGGGGCAGAAACGGTAGTTGAATTTGAAAGGCAGGGAAAGTTACAAGGACTTGATGAAGAGAACGTTAGTGATATTACTATAGATATGTCACCTGCATTTATTTCGGGAGCGGAGAAGATTTTTCCAAATGCAGAAATCACATTTGATAAATTTCATATGAGCCAACTTGTACAAAAGGCATTTGATAATATTCGTAAATATTTTGGACGAAAAGAAGGAGGAAGGATAAATAAGTGATTGCCCCGATACCTTGGTGGGATTTTTTTAAACCCTACAAAATCCTAAAACCTGAGGAACAAGAAGAATTAGATGGTCTTTTGGTGAAATATCCATTATTGGACATTGTTTATGAACTAAAAAATGATTTTAAAAAACTTTGGGAACACGATAACAAATTAGAAGCAAGTACATTTTTAAGTTATTGGGCGGATACGATGAGAACTTTTAAGAAAAAAACGCTGACTACTTTAGCAAATACTCTTAACAAGCATCATAAGCGAATTATCAATGTAATTGATTCTGAAATTACTAATGCTATCCTTGAGGGCTTTAATTCTAAAATTCAAACTCTCAAGGATAGCAATAGCACGAGGTTATAAAGACTTCGACACTTTGATAATGATGGTTAGGCTACATTGTGCAAAATAACCAGCCTATATCATAGAGCCATTGTAAATGTCGCAGTTCTTGCTCCTTGATTTAATTCAGTACAAGTACGTCCTATCATGTGAGTATTATTATCATATCCAACTTGATAATCATTGCCAAGTTGAATTCTAACCGCATGATCAAGATTTACTACATGTAAATCCCTTGCATTAATAGGATCATTACTTTGAGCTATTGTTACAGGTGCAGTTCCTGCTTTATTTATAATTAATAAATCAATCATAATTTTACTTTTAATACAATTCCTACTCTATTTAAAATCAGGCTTTTCGGATTCCGCCTTTTACACTTCCATAAAATCAATTGTAGCTACCAAATCGAAATTATTTTATGAAGTATATTATCTGTTACTGGTGAGATTCTAAATATCTTTTTATAGAAAATTTCGAAACCCTGTAATCGTTTGAATCTAACCTCTTGAATTATTTGATGGATAGAATCATAGGTATTTGATTGAATAACCTGATGTACTTTCTTCGTACGTAATTGTTGAATATATTGATAGGGTGTTAGACCTGTTAACTCTCTGATCTTACTAAATAGTTGTGTTCTACTAACTGTTATAACTTGTACCAAATCTTTAATAACAAAATTAGGTATAGTGATATGTTAACTAACTTCATATGATAACTTGTTCAACTATTCTTGTTGTTTACTGTTCAAATCATTCATTATTTTTGGTTTTAAGTCGAAATGTTTATCACATCTCTGATTTAAAACAAAGTTACATTTACATTTTCTCATAAACAGTTCAAATAAAGGTTGATTAGTTCAAATAAAATATTAATTATTAATTGTTTTTTATTTAAATATAAATTTCACCCTAACATTAATTATCAATTAGGAAGTTGCTTTTTCAAAAAGGTTGAATAAAAAAATCTATCCAACCTTTTATCTTTAATGACTAACTATTTTTTAATTTTTCCATTCGTTATTAAAGCTAAACTTCCTCGTAACGGAAGACCATAATTGTATGCTTGACTATTATATACAACTACATGTTGTATAAGAGCTTTTAACATAAAAGGTGATAGATTTTTTAGCAATTTCGCTGGAAGGTACTTTTCAATATCTTCATCATTTTGACCCGTAAAGGTATATTCTTGACTTTTACCAATTCTTTGATAATTTCTATTTTTGATTATTATACCTTTTACTCCATACAAGATTTCTTCTTCTTTACTCATCTCTACATTTCCAAATTCTTCATTATTATATAATTCAGGAATTGTGCTATATGTATCTGCATTCCACGCATTAGGAACGATATCATTCGTATTAATAACAGAATGATAATTACCATCAAATTGCTCGGTTGCATACTTTTCAAATGCTTCGTTACCCGAAGTAGGCCCTGCAGACGGATAACTACTTACAATAGCTTTTGAGTGTGATTGTTCAATCAATCTTAAGGCAATCAAAGGAGATAATGCTCCACCTAAACTATGTCCACAAGTAATAATTTCATAATCTTCAGTTGCTTCTTCATCAACTTTCCTAAAAAACTCTTTCAGAGAGTCGCCAGTTTTACTATCCTTCATTGATATAAGTTGTTCCAAGCCTACATAACTTCCCGCAGAAATTTTGCCATGTCCATCATTTGATTCATTCCATGGAAACAATACTTCCACCGCTAAGTCTTGTACTAACCAATCTTCTAATGAAACAGGATTAGTTCCTGCTACCGCTACAATGTAAGGTGTTTTATCAAAACCTTTTTGAGAATCTTTCTTGCCTTTAGCTACAAACATCGTATTATGTGTCACATACCCTTCATCTGTATATTTAGTAGCTTCTTGATAACCATTTATTGTTTCTACACCCCAAACTACTTCCCAACCATCGCCAATATAGTTTCTGACAGAAGAAAAAGGAATTAAAGACGATTCTGTAAATACATTTCCCAAAAGAGTCTTCCTCATTTTTCCTGTAAATATATCATTGATAAATTTTGTATTCTTTTTTAATTCTTCTTCTGTTTTAGCAATAATATTCATATTGATATTAGCAAGACTTGAAAATATATGAACGACCTTGCTTTTTTTTGTTATTATCATTGGATTATTTTTTGATAGTTTAAATTAGTTCCTACTCTCTTCAACATCAGGCTTTTCGGATTCCACCTATTGTCTTTTTATAAAATTTAATTAGCTTAATTAGGAATTATTTTTGATGAAATTAGCTGAGCTTTAAGTCTTGTAAAACTCACCTTTTAATTACTTTTAACACTAAAAATTAGGCAGTAGGTAAATCAGATAATTTGATTAATTCTTTCGTGAAAACAATCTTAGCCTTACCATTAAATGGCTTATAAATCATTACTAATTCAATGTATGGCTCACCGCCTTCTTTTTGAGACACACAAATGAAAGCATAGTTAACACCATTTACAAGTTGTGTACTTACCAACAGCGGTTTACGGCGAACACCTAATAATTTTGCTTCTTCAAAGACCTCTAAATCACTTTCTGTAACTAAACGGAAAGGCGTGAAAGCACCTGCTCTAAATTCATCTGAACTAAGTTCTGTTAAATCTCTTGTAGATGTAATTGTAATTGTACCATCTAAAGCTCTGAATCCTGTTACTTCTACCAATTTTTGAGTTGGCGGATGTGTAACTGTTGTGACTAAGTACGTAATTCTAAAATTTGTCCCTGCTACAACTTGTGTACAAATTCTTGTAGGAACCCATACTGCACCGATTACATGATGTGGTTGTACAGCTTTAATAATTTCTAATTGTAAAGCATTTACTTCTGGGTTTAATTCTATTACGCTGTAACATGTCCAGCCTCCTACTTTTGTTGACATAATTTGATTTATTTAAAAGTTTAAATTTATTTCCTACTCTATTCAACATCAGGCTTTTCGGATTCCGCCTACTACACTTCTATGAAATCAATTGCAGCTACCTAATCGAAATTATTTTATAAAGTGCATTATTTTTACATCACTTGTGCTATAAGCGACAATTGGTTATTCGCATTAAACCCTCATTTGATAGTCTTTAGCTATCATCAATTGAGACATTTTATCTCTGATTTTTCCAACTTTCAATATTTTAGATTTTAGTAGACAAAGGAATTTATTGTAAGCTATTTAGAACTTACTTCCTTTCTAAACTATTTTGTCGATTTTTGAAAATGTTATTATCTAATTATTAATAAAAATTTCATTGGTTTTAGGTTTTGTATTTTGTATAATTTTTGAAAACTGTTCAAATCAGAACTTATTGGAAATCATATTTTATTGTTCATTTCCTTACTATATTTTACGTTTAAAATTTTAAGGAATCGAAATCAAAATATCTTACTATTTGAATGTTACACTTGTTAATCCCATCAACATCAGATGTGTCACACAACTTTTTTAATTTTTTTTAATTTTTTTGAAAACGGTAAAATTGATTATCAATAATTGGTTACTAATTTTTGGAAAATGTTTAAGCCTGAAACTTTGTCTTTGTGTTTATTTGACTTATAACTTTGTAACCTTTGGGAATAAGGTAATCCAAAGCTGGAGCTTCATAATACGTAAAACCAACGAATTTAATATAGTTACTAAAAATATATTGGGATAAAATGTAATTTTTTAGTAGGTTAGCATCAATTCTACAATTGATAAAGGAATAGATTTTTTTTCATTAAAAATTTACTTTTCAACGTTAGAATTAGAGATAAAAATCATCTATCAAATAATTATAAAAATAATTATAAAAATAATTGTACAAAACGAATTAATAACAATGCAGAGATTATTGATTGTAATATTTTTGAGTAGTTTAATTTGGAGTTGTAACAAAGGAGAACAAAATGCAAACAGTCAGCAATCTCCTACAACAACCATCGAAACACCAACATATTCAACTACAGAATATCCAGTAGTTGATGTATATCAAAATACAAATGGCGTTCCTATTTATAATGGATTTATTGATATGGATACTTTAGAGATGTCGTCAGGTAATAAATACATTATGAATACAATGGCTTATAATGTATGGAATAAGTTTTTGTATTTGGATAATAATTATGAAGTCGTTATCACAGATAAACCTGATGAAGTATCTAAGATGAATTTAGGAAAATTTCACCCATATATTTTGAGAATATCAGTGATGAAAAAGCCTGTGAATCTACAAAATGTACAAACAGTTGTCGTTGGTATTTCTGATAATGGCGTTTCAAATGTTCATCGTACGGACTTTTTACAAGCTCGATTAGAAGGTTGGGATATGCAATTGTCTACAAAACAAAACTTTCCAAGTTGTACGACAGATGACTTAGAATGTAAAGCAAAACAAATTACAGCAAGTGTCGTTAATTCAATGTTTCGTTAACGATTCATTCGTATATTATAATCAAAATACTAAAATTAAACAGCACTTGAAAAGCTATATCTCCTTAGATATAGCTTTTTTAGTATTAAAAATGGTAATTCTACCAAAAATCTGTACGGTGATAGAAATATTATATCTAAATTAGCATTGAAAAGAAACAATAGGAAGAAATTAAGACTTATTGGTAAGATAAATATGTTTATAATGTATTGTCTTTAAAATTCAATCTTCCCGACAAAACCATGTTAAAACCAATGTTAAAATCGTCATTTACATTGTTTTCCAGTATCTTTTCATTCCAATAAAATATGGTAAAATAAAGATAGGTTATTCTCACAATTTTAACTTTATCTTTGAAAGACTTACCTTGCTTAAATGATTAATAATCAACCATATTCAAACAGATATTACTTTTCTACAAATTGGTGATAATTATATGCTTAATAAAAGCATGAAGTTTATTATTATTGTGAAATAAAATTGATACTATTCAAGTGATACTTTAGAAAACTCTAAAAAAGTGATGCTTTTATCACCTAAATCACTTCCTATTTTTTTAATAAAAAAATCTTTTTATATGAAACTAATAAGTACTTATTTAAAATTGCTAATAGCTTTTATGCTAATCAGTAATGCTGCCTTTGCACAACAAATCGTTACAGTGGGATCTGGGACAACTCCAAATGGTACTTCAACTGCAAGTCCAGTTAATATTTTTTATGAAAGTATGCACTATCAAGTGGTATATACTGCCTCAGAATTAATACCAGCTGGTTTTGTACCAGGTGCGGTTATTAACTCTTTAGCATGGGATATTACTGAAGTTCCAAATGAACAAGGAGTTCCACAGACATTGCCAAACTATACGATTCGTATGGGACATACATCAAATGCAACGTCAACAACAGGAAATCATATTCCTGCAAATACCTTATCTATTCATTATAATGGCTCATACTTACCAACACTTGGTTTTGATGTCATAACATTTTCTACACCATTTGTCTGGAACGGTACAGATAACCTTGTCATTGATGTATGTTGGGATGCTTTACCAGATTGGGCATCAACTGGTAGAAATACTGTTTATTCCTTTAATGACGGTGCTCACTATTATCGTGCAGATGGTTCAAATATGTGTGGTACTACAACAAGTTCAGGTTTTACTTCTTCTGGAAATTTAGATGAAAAACCTGTGGTACAATTTGATATTCAAATTGCAAATGATGATGGTGGAGTCACGGCACTTATATCACCAGAAATTCAAGAAGAAGGCTGTAATGCTTTAACAAGTACAGAAACAGTAACAGTAGAAATTAAAAATTTTGGTTTGCAAAATTTAACAAGTGCATCTGTTAGATTATATGTCGATAATGTACTAATCTTAACAGAAAACTTCTCTGGTAATATTGCACCAGATAGTACAGCAAATTTTACCTTTTCACAAACTGCTGATTTATCTGCACTTGGAAATATGGTAATTGAGGTTGCTGCTTCAAAAACACCTCTTGATGAAGATTCTTCTAATGATACCTTGACCCTTCAAAACTTTAATGCTGCGATTTCGGCACAAGCAGTTGATGGTTCACGTTGTGGATTAGGTACAGTAGATTTAGGAGCTACGGGTTTGGCAACTGAATTCTTTTGGTTTGGTGATTCTTTATCATCGACTCTGATAAATACAGGAACATCATTTACAACACCGTATTTATATAGCGATACGACTTTTTGGATAGAAGGTCGTGGACCATTCACTTATTTCTTTGGAGCAACCGATGATAATATAGATGAAGGTGGATTTTATGATTACTATCCTGATGGTTTGATGTTTGATGCAAATTATGATATTACGCTTGATGCCGTTACCGTATATCCATCAGGATTAGGTGATATTACAATCAATATTGAAGATGCTTCGGGAAATGTTATTAATACCACTACTTATTCACATTTGACGACTGCTTCAGAAGTTTCAGTGCCTTTAGGATTTGATATACCTGCAGGTGTAGGTTATCGAATGAATGCGATTGGTACTAATGTTGAATTATATCGTAATCAAAATAGTAACAATGTGCTTGGAATATCTTATCCATATTTGTTGAATGATGCAGTTGCGATTACAAGACCAATTAATGGTTTAATTGAAAATTATTACTTCTTTTATAATTGGGAAGTAACGTATTTAGGTTGTGCTTCACCACGTGTTCCAGTTCAAGCAACGGTAAATCCTTCAGGATTGATGCCGACATTTAATGTTACAGATGAGTCATTACCTGGATATGGTTCGATTTCTACAACAGTATCTGGTGGTACAGCTCCTTACACTTATATGTGGGATAATGGATTAGCAACTGCTGATATAGCAGGTTTGAATGCAGGTACTTATATGTTAACAATTGTTGATGCCAACGATTGTGCAGATACATTTAGTGTTGTTATTGATAATATTATTAGCACAAATGAAATTCCGGCTATTTCTAATTTGTCTATCTTCCCGAATCCATCAAGTGGACAGTTCAATGTATCTATTGAATTAGATGAAACGCATGAAGTAACTATTGAAATCATGAATATGTTAGGGCAAGTAGTTTATCGTACTTCTCCAGAAAATATCGCTGCACGTCAATATTCAATAAATTTAGATGATGTACCAACAGGTATTTACAACTTGAGAGTAAGAGTAGATAACGAAACTACATCACAATCAATTATGATTAAATAATTGATTTATAAAATAATGAACGAAAAGCCGCTTTGAATTTATTCAAAGCGGCTTTTTAATTTCTTATCAAACCGTAAGATTTGTACCTTTGCGTTTTTTAGAATGAATAAGCATTTTACATGAGCAATACAGAAGCGTTTATTTATAAAAATTATGAGTTACTTAATCCTTTTCAACAAAAAATTGTGCAGCTTTTTGCATTATCAGCAGAAGCAATGCACTTAAATCAGGCTTATAATATAGTAAGTCGGTTGAGACTTCGCCCAGAACATGGGGTTTTAAGTTCTCGAACGTTAGAAATCAATTTACTGGAGTTATTGAATCTACAGCTATTATTGCCAAAAGGAAAATCTAAATTTTTAATTAATCCAATTATAGAAAACAAAGCAGTTCGAGATGTTTATGGAAGTAATGTTTTTGAAAATTATACCAGAGTACTCAATCAATTTTTTCCATTAGATACTTATAGTTATTGGCAAACACCGCCTTTAGAACGTTACTATGCGAATATTCGTATTGCCTTATTGAGGAACAATACAGCTTTAGTAAGTTCTTTGGTTCGGTCAGCTCAAGTAAAATATGAAGAAACGTTTGAGGTGAGTAAGGCGTATGGTATTTTATTTAATCCTTTTGACGAAAAATGGTTATTAAAGTTGTCTGATAGCTTAATTCATTCTTTATTTATGGGCGCATTAGACGATTTAAAAGAAAGGTTTATTATAAATAATGATTTTTTTAATTTCGTCGAAAGGTATAAACTGAATACTAAAAATGAATATGAAGAGAACTTTAGAGCAGGTCTAAAATGGAAGTATTGTTTTGAAGGTAAAATTGATAAATTTAAGTGGTTAAATGATAAAGAAAATCCTCAATCCTCAATCTTCAATTCATTCAAAACCCTTGTGGAATTTATGCAAGGAAATTACGACTTAGAAACTTTGGTAGATTTGACCAATCAGTCCTACAAAAAAGAAAATCGTAAACGTAATGGATTTGCACCATATTTATCTACTCAATTTGGTTATTTAGCTTATTTAAGTCAAAACTTAGATGGACAGACGAAAATAGGGAAATACTTAAAAGGCACGAAAAGTACATACTTTTTATTGAGTAATACATTGGCAATGTTGGCTTTGGCACAGCGAAATGAAATGAATGGTGTGCAAGATATTTGGAAAAATCAATCGGATCAGGGCTTAGGGTTGATATTCGTTAGTTATGCAAATTATTGGATTTATCGGGATGATGCTAATCTTGATTATAAGAGTTTAGAAGTTTATTATCAACGAGCAAAAGAATCAAAATTAACGTATATAGCACTCTTAATCAGTGATTTATTTCTAAAATTTCATCAAAATGAAAATGATGTAGAATTAGTCAAACATTATCAAGAGGAACAAACAGCCTTGAAATTTAAAATGCCAAAATTTGTTTCCATTATTGACTTAATGCCTGTTGTCGAACCGTGGGAAAGAGCAATGTCTGCATTATTAGACCTGTCGAATCAATTTGAAACAAATCAAGAATTTCAAGTAGTCGGCGATAAACGATTAATTTGGTTAATTGATTTTAATAAAAAAGAAGTTGAACCAAAAGAACAAAAGCTAAGTAAAAATGGAAAATGGTCGAAAGGTCGAGCGATTTCCTTTGATAGAATAAGAAGTATTTTGCAATACGGAACTGATGATGATTTCTTTTCTACAAAAGACAAAGCCGTTATTGCGGCAATCAACGATTATTACAATGCAACTGTTTTTGAATTAAATCAAGAAATGGTATATGCTTTGGTTGATCATCCGTTTTTATTTTTGAATAATAGACAGCGAACAGCAGTCGAAATCATCTTAGAAAAACCGCAATTAATTCTCGATGAAGATGGTGATAATTATGAGTTGAAATTTAATATTCCGATAGAGTTCTCGGGAATGAAACTGGTAAAAGAAACACCAACTCGATATAAAGCGGTAGAAATATCTGAAGAACATTTAAAAATTGCGAAAACACTTGGACAAAAAGCATTAAAAATTCCGAAAACTTCGGAAGAACAAATTGCTAAAATCGTTAAAGGATTTTCAAAAGTTGTCAATGTTCAATCGACTTTAGTATCTGACGATGTTGGTGTTACAAATGTAGAGGCTGATGCAAAACCACATATTCACTTATTACCGTTGGGCGATGGGTTTCAGTTAGAAATATATGTTAAGCCTTTGGGAGAACATCCGCCTTATTTTAAACCTGGCGAAGGTGGAGCAGTGATTATCACAGAGAAAAATGCTATTAGGTATCAAACGGAAAGAGATTTAAAATTAGAAAAAAAATTAGCTAAGGAAGTTGTAAAAGCTTGTTCATCCTTAGGTAATGCACGAAAATTATCCAAAATTTGGGAGTTTGAAACAGCCGAAGAATGCTTAGAAATCTTGACGGAGTTACAACCGCTTAAAGAAGAAGAGAAAATTATTCTTGAATGGCCCAAAGGTGAACGATTGAAACTAAAAGGAACAGCTTCGATTGATAATTTTGCTATGGAAATCAAAGGATCAACCGATTGGTTTGAGGCGAAAGGAACATTGAAGGTCGGTGAGGATTTAGTAATGGGAATGAAAGAAATTTTGGGTTTATTGAAACAAAATTCTCGATTTATACAACTGAAAAATGGCGAATTTTTAGCATTAACCAATCGCTTCAAAAAGCAACTGGAAGCGATGGAGGCTTATGGTGATATGACGAAAGATGGTGTTCGTTTTCATCCGTTGGCGGCTTATGCTTTTGAAGATATTGGTAGCGAAGCACAAGAACTCAATGCTGATGCAGCTTTTTTGGCACAAATAAAAAAGCTAAAAGATGCAGAAAAGAAAAAGCCAAAATTGCCTTCTACTTTTAAAGCAGAGTTAAGAGATTATCAAAAAGAAGGATACAATTGGTTGATGAAACTGGCAAACTGGGACGTTGGTGCGTGTTTGGCAGATGATATGGGTTTGGGTAAAACGGTTCAAGCCTTAGCAGCGATTTTGACTCGTGCAAAATCCGGCCCAACACTGGTGGTTTGTCCTGCTTCGGTGCGTACAAACTGGGAACGAGAAGCTCAAAAGTTTGCTCCAAAACTGAATCCTATTCAATTTGGTTATGGCGATAGAGCGGCAATTTTGAAAGAGTTGGGTAAATATGATGTGTTAATTACCAGCTATGGACTGATGCAAACGGAAGCAGAAAATTTGACTGAAATCGAATTTTCGACCATCGTTTTAGATGAAGCACAAGCGATTAAAAACCGAACTGCGAAACGCTCAAAAGCGGCAATGGAACTCAAAGCTGGTTTCAAAATCATTACAACAGGAACGCCAATCGAAAATCATCTGGGCGAATTATGGAATTTATTCCGTTTTATAAATCCTGGGTTATTAGGTTCGTTGGATAGATTTAGAGAACGATTTGCTTTACCGATTAGTAAATATGGAGATGAAGTTCGTCAAGAACAGTTGAAAAAACTAATTAGACCGTTCATTTTGCGTCGTCGCAAAAGTGAGGTTTTAAAAGAGTTACCTGAAAAAACGGAAGTTGTTTTGTCTGTTACAATGTCACCAGCCGAAAAGGCATTTTATGAGGCTTTACGCCAATCAGCCGTTGAAAAATTAGCAGAAACTGATCCAAGTCAAGGTGGAACACATTTAAAGATTTTGGCAGAAATCACTCGTTTGCGTCAAGCATGTTGTAATCCAAAATTGGTACAAGCTGATGTTAATATCGAAAGTGCTAAATTAGCATTGTTTAATGAAACGATTGACGAGTTGATAGAAAATGGACACAAAGTGTTGGTGTTCAGTCAGTTTGTAAAGCATTTACGAATATTAGAAAGTTCTTTACAAAAGAAAAAAATAAATTATCAATACTTAGATGGAAGTACGAGTCGCAAAAAACGTCAAATTGCGATTGACGCTTTTCAAGAAGGTGAAGGTGATGTTTTTCTAATTAGTCTAAAAGCTGGTGGAGTAGGACTGAACTTGACGGCTGCAGATTATGTCATTCATATGGATCCATGGTGGAATCCTGCGGTAGAGGATCAAGCGTCAGATAGAGCGCATCGAATTGGTCAAAAACGTCCTGTGACGATTTATCGCTTGGTAACAGAAGGAACGATTGAAGAAAAAATCGTTCAGTTGCATAGCCAAAAAAGAGATTTGGCAGATAGCTTATTATCTGGAACGAATAAAGGAAATAAGATGTCAGCTGATGACTTAATGAACTTGATTAAAGAAGGAATGAGGAATTAATTATTAATGTTCTATTGTTTAAATGTTCAATTGTTCGACTGTTAAAATAACATTCGGACATTCTAACATTCGAACGTTCAAACATTTTTTATGAAAAATTATATATTATTATTATTATTTACATTATTAATAATTGCAGCGTGTAATAATGATGAACCCGAAGTGCCAACTTGCCCTTCTGGTGAAGAAGATACGCACATCTTGCTGGGAAACCCGAGTGAAGCGGAAAATGATGTAAATGAACCGAATAATTACTTAATTCAATTGCCCGAATATGCGTTGTCGTATAGTCGAGATAGAGGAACTCCAAATTGGGTAAGTTGGCATATTGAAGATTCTTGGATTGATTTTTCAGAGCGTCAAGATGATTTTCGTGGTTATCCAGATTTGCCAATGGGTTGGTATGAAGTGACGAGAAGTAGTTATACTAACTCGGGTTTTGACCGTGGACACAATTGTCCTTCAGGTGATAGAACTTGTTCGGAAGATGGAAATTCTGCTACTTTTTATATGATAAATATGATTCCTCAAGCACCGAATAATAATCGTGGCGTTTGGAGTTCGATGGAAAGTTTTTCGAGAGAATTAGTCTCGACTGGTAAGGAAGTGTATGTGATTATGGGAACTTATGGAATCGGTGGAGAAGGAAGTAATGGCGAGGAAGATTATATTGATGATGGAAATATTACTGTTCCCAAATCTATTTGGAAAGTATTGTTGATTTTGGAGGAAGGTAATAATGATTTATTAAGAATTTATGATGACACTCGTGTGATTGCTGTCGATATTCCAAATAGAAATGATGTAAGTTCGGGAATGGATTGGCATGATTATATGACAAGTGTCGATAGTATTGAAGCTCGAACTGGTTATGATATATTCAGTGAGTTACCGTTTGCATTACAAAATACTTTGGAACAAAAAGTAGATCAAGGACCTTGGTAGTATTTTTAATTGAAAATTGAAAATTGAAAATTGAAAATTGAAAATTGAAAAAATGGAAAGTATCCCAAGTATTCAGGATGCTTTCCATTTTAATTTTTAATCGAAGGCAACCTTTTTATAATCAAACTAACATAAATAAATGAAGCAACATATCGCAAATATCGCATTAGTTGTAAAAGATTACGACGAAGCAATTGAGTTTTATACTCAAAAATTAAATTTCAAACTGTTAGAAGACACGCAACTTACGCCTACAAAACGTTGGGTTTTGATAGCTCCACCAGGTTCGGAAGGTTGTCGCCTATTATTGGCGAAAGCCAAAAACGAACAAGAATTAGCAGCAGTCGGAAACCAAACTGGCGGACGAGTTTTCTTATTTTTATTTACAGATGACTTTTGGCGAGATTATCATAATATGATTGCAAAAGGTATCAAATTCATCAGAGAACCAGAAGAACAACCTTATGGAACGGTTTCGGTTTTCGAAGATTTGTATGGTAATCTTTGGGATTTTATTCAGCCAAAGTCATCAACTAAAATTGAATAAACTATGAAATACATTATTTTTTTATTGGCAATGACTTTACTTTTTTCTTGTGATAATCTTACGGATAGAGATTTTAGAAAATCGGATACTTATGTTGGATACATTCAAGTTATCAGTAAAAAAGATGGTGTAATTGTAGATGAAACGAAAGTTGATATTCGAGTAAAGTTAAGTAATAATACTTTTTCCAGACTTAAAGATAATGGAAATAAAGCTTGTTTTGGCGATTTCGATTTATCCAGAAATAAAGCAAAATTTTCAAGTAGTGAGTGTTCTTGTTTTTGTGATTGTAATCCAAATATTGATTGTGCTGGAGATTTTATCTTGGGCGAATATGATATTGTTTTTGCGTCTGATAATAAGTTAGAACTGGAGGTTTTTAGCGATTTTAGTAATGTAGAGTCTTATTTTGATGAAAGTTTGAAGGAAATTGTATTGGAAAAGGAATAAAAAATAATCCGATTTTCAACGTTCGATTTCCAACTGACAAATATAATTCATTAATTGACTTTTATATTTTATTGAGATAAAGTCATCAATTAAAATTGAATAAATCATGAAATACCTTACTTTTTTATTAGCAATAATATTACTTTTTTCTTGTGATAATCTTGAGGATAAAGATTTTAGAAAAGCAGATACTTATACTGGATATATTCAAGTCACTAATAAAAAAAATGGTGTAATTGTAGACGAAACAAAAGTCGATATTCGAGTAAAATTGGGTGATAATACATTTTTTAAACTTGATGATAATGGAAAAAAATCCTGTTTTGGTGATTTCGATTTATCGAGTGATAAAGTGGTATTTTCAAGCAGTGAGTGTTCTTGTTTTTGTGATTGTGATCCATATTTTAATTGCAGTGGAGATTTTATCATAGGTGAATATGATGTTGTTTTTCAATCTGATGATAAATTAGAACTGGAAATTTATAACGATTGGAGTAGTATTGATTTTATTTATGATGAAAATTTGAAGGAAATTGTACTGGAAAAGGAATGATTTGGCAGTATTAAATTTCCATCTACCTTTTTGTGTTGATTTGTTGTTTCTCAAACCCTTGAATGGAGATATAGAAATAAAAAGTCATTTGATATATTTTAAATATCAAATGACTTTTTTGTTTTTAATGAAACAAAAGGTTGTATTATGAGTTTGTTTTCGTTGCGAAAATGAATATCTTTACTGAAAATAAGTATCAATATGAATTTTATAGATTTATTTTGTGGAATAGGAGGATTCAGAATTGCATTTGAAGAACAAAATGCAACTTGTGTGTTTTCAAGTGATATTGATAAATTTGCTCGACAAACCTATCAACATAACTTTGGAGATTTGCCCTCCGGTGATATTACACAAATAGAAGCGAATGAAATTCCTAAATTTGATATTTTAACAGCAGGTTTTCCTTGTCAGCCGTTTAGTTATGCTGGGAAAAATGAAGGATTTAAAGATAAAGTAAGAGGAACATTATTTTTTGATGTATTACGAATATTAGATTATCATAAACCTAAAATGTTTTTATTAGAAAACGTGAAAGGTTTAAAATCACATGAACAAGGTCAAACAATGGAAACAATTCTTAAATCTTTGGAAGATTTAGGTTATTCTGTTCAATGGCAAATCCTGAATAGTTATCATTTTGGTATTCCTCAATATAGACAACGTTGGTATTGTGTAGGTTTTGATAAAAATATTGAATTTCAATTTCCTAAAGGAGATTCAAAACCATCTACATTAAGAGATATTGTCAAAGAAAATTACAATGACAACAAAAAATTACGAATATCAGATTTTGAATTAAGTAGAATCAAATTTCATTTTGAAAATCAGCATAAAGCAAAACGTGTTGAACATGATTCTTCGATGTATGCACCGCAAACAAAGAAAGGAAAACATGGTGTATTTTCATATCAAAAACCCGATGGCTCTTTAAGGTTTCATGTTGGAGATAGAGCAAAAACTCAAATACAAGAAGCATTTTATGCTTGTTTAGATACTTACGCTCCAACAATTATCAAAAATAGAGTACCAAAACTTTGGGATATTCAACGTAAATTATCGGTAGAAGAAGCGAAACTATTACAAGGTTATCCTGATTGGTTTGAGTTTCCTGTTTCTGATGCACAAGCTTATATGCAGCTTGGTAACTCTGTAACAGTTCCGGTTATTCAAGCTATTGCTAATGCTATGATTGAAGCATACAAGAAATCACTACCTAAACAAGAAGAATATAAACAAGGAACATTTTCCTTTGCCTAAAACTAAATTATAATGCCTTATCTAAGTCCAAAAACCATTGCTCAAGCATGGGAAAACTGTATTGAAAGTGGCGTTTCTAATGCCTTTATGGGATTATTGCAAGTGATGAGATTGATTGATGATAATGAAATTCAACCTTCTAAACAGTATAAGATAAATTCAGGTGAATTATCCAATAATTTAGAATCTTTATTTACTTTCTATGGTCAGAAAGCTTACATAATAAATGATAGTTATTATCATATTATTTTTCCTGAAAATTGGAAAGAAGCAGTCAAAAAAACTTTTTTAAAAATTCTGTTTTAATATCAGTATTTGATGTTGCAGTTATTTGTTTACAAAATGAATTTTTTGAAGAAGTTCCTGAGTATTTTGATGTAATAGATCGGTTTGAAAATAAGTATAAAATTAACAAAGAATTAATAGACAGATGGTTTATTCTTAATGATATAAAAATAAAAGTTGTAGATGAACTCATAAATAGAAGAATCTTAGCTGATGAAATAGTGAAATTCCTTACTCTACCAAAGATGAAATATAAAACCTTAGGTTTCGAGCGAACTGTCAAAAAGCATATTTATATTTCCGCTAATGCAGGAGAATTGTCAAGAGCACCTTTCTTTCAAACATTATATTCAAGTCAACGAGCAATCAATTGTTTGATGATTACTAAATTTGATTTTTTTGAAAAATATGATTTATCAAAAAGAAAACGATATGTACAAGAACTCCCAAAAACGCCAATCACAACTCAACCACACCAAAAAATCTATTTCGGTTCACCTGGAACAGGAAAATCATACAAAATCAATAACGAAATCGCAAAAGGTTACGAAAAATTTGTCGTGACATTTCATCCTGATTTTGATTATTTCGATTTTGTTGGAAGTTATAAACCTGAAACGATTGAGGAAAATGGTGAAAAGAAAATCATTTATGCTTTTACAGCACAACGATTTATGGAAGCCTATATTCGTGCGTGGGAAACAGATGAACCTATTTTTCTAATTATTGAAGAAATTAATCGAGGTCGTTGTGCGTCTATTTTTGGTGATATTTTTCAATTATTAGATAGAGATGAAAATAGTTTTTCGGAATATTTTGTGAGTGTTAGTAAGGAATTGAACGATTATTTGAAAAATGTTTTGGGTGAAAATGAAACGTATATTGAACAGATTGAAAAACTGTATTTTGATAAAAATGAACGGAATTTAGAAAATCCATTTTCGGTTTTGTCATTGCCTAACAACTTATACATTCATGCGACAATGAACACTTCTGACCAAGCTTTGTTTCCGATGGATAGTGCGTTTAAGCGTCGTTGGGAATGGGAATATATGCCAATTAATTATGAACAAGCTAATAATTTTGTGATTGATTTTGGAGGTTTAGGACAAGTTTCGTGGCAAGTATTTTTAGAAAATATCAATCAAAAAATTTATGATATTACGCAAAGTGAAGATAAACAAATTGGAACGTGGTTCGTCAAAACAAATATAATTCAAGACGAGAAAAAGGTGATTTCTAAATCACAATTTTTGAATAAAGTCATGTATTATCTTTGGTTTGATGTGTTTATGTATGAATCTAAAAATCAAGAAAGTTATATTTTTCAATCTCAATCTGATGAAGGTATAATTCCGTTTACTTATTCTGATCTATTTGGTAAAACAACGAATGATATTTTAGAAGGTTTTTTGAATTTTAACAATATTCCTCTAATCGACTAAAAAATCAGCGATGAAAATATTGGTCGAAGGATATACCTATTCGGATTGCGATTTACCAAAAAAATTGAAAGAACGATTTTTTCAAAATGAAAAGGTAGCTGTAGTTGGCTATTATAATAATGTTGAAACTGATGGAAGCATTATTATTTTACCAAAAGTATTTGTAGAAAATCAGTTATTATTTGGTGTGTTTCCTTATCAAGACGCAATTGAATCTGACTTTATTGCTAATCTAAAAAATCATTCAAACTCAAATATTTATTTAGAATTTTTACATCGTTTTTCATTGCTTTTGTTTTTGAGTATTAAGACTTATCAACAGCGACAACCAGATAATGAGATTGTCGAAAAATCAATAATTAGTCAAGTTAAAAATGGAAAAAGTGAATCAGAAATAACAGAAATTGAATTGATTTTTGCACTAATTGATTTTTATAAACAACATAGAAATTTGGTGCTTTTTACTAAAGCAATTACTCACAATCAACAATTTAAAAAAGTAAATTGGCAAAAGACAATTAATAAAACATTGCCTATTTTGCAACAACAAACGCCAATTTATCATACTGTTTATAGAACACAACAAACGATTGATTTTGAAGATGAATTAATGACGATTTACTTTTCATTGATTCATTATTTTAATGAAAATTATGGGTTCAAATTATACATTCCAAAACATCAGCGAATAATAAGATTTGATGATAAAATCAAGTTTTCAGAACAAGCACTAAGAACATTAAAACGGATTCGATTTAAATATTTTTCAGATAAATTATTGCGATTATATAAATTATTGAAACTGTATTTTGAGCAAATAGAAAATGCTGCTGTTTCGGATAATAAAGAAGAATTTTTATTAGTCAGAAACTACGAATTGGTTTTTGAAGATATGATTGATAAATTACTATCGGATGAAAAACAGGAAAAAGAACTAAAAAAACATGCTGACGGAAAAATTTTAGATCATATATTTGAATATTCTTCTTTGTTTCAACCAGATTCAATCTACTACATCGGTGATTCTAAATTTTATAAAGAAACAACAAAATACAGCAAACACACGATTTGTAAACAACATACTTACGCCAAAAATGTCATTCAATACAACATAAATTTATTCAATGATAATACCTTACGGCAACAATTACGTTATCGTGATGATTTGACAGAAGGTTATAATATCACTCCAAATTTCTTTATTCAGGCTTATGTCGAATTAGATAAATTATTGGATTTTGAACATCATTTTAACTCAGATAAGTCAAAATCTGTTTACATAAATCAACATTTTGAAAATCGACTTTTTGATAGAGATACTTTAACGATTCATCATTTTAAAATTAATTTTTTATTTGTTTTAAAATCGTATATTACCTTGAATAGCAAGTTGTTATACCAACAAAAAAATAGTTTTAAGGCATTTATTAAACAAGACGTTAAAAGATATTACAATGAACATTTTGATTTTTATCAGATAAAACCCTTGATTTCACAAGAGAAATTTATGGAGCGTTTTTTCAAAAAACTAATTGGTAAGATTTATCGAAATTCGGGAAATGAATTAATTTTTGCTTGGCGAAAAAATATGAAAATTGAAGTAAAAAGAGAGTTAATCATTTTGTTATCACAATATGCAGAAATAGAAGATAGCAAACAAATCTAAATTTGTCTGCTATCTTATTTTTATTTAATCCACAATCACAACACCATCAGCCAAAAACTTAAACTCTTTTTTAGGTTCAGTAATTTTTGCGATTTCTGCTTCGGATTTTCCTGCATCTTCGGCTAAGTGTTTTAACTCGTCAACCGAAGTTTCTTCGATAAAAGCATTTCCGTGCATCACAACTGTTTTTCCTGAAAGGTCAAGCGGCATGAAAAAGCCATAATCTTTGAATTTTACGAACATTTCTTTTGCATCAGGATTGTCAGAAACAATTGTCATCCAACAACCTTTTTTCTGGCAAACGCCTTCAACTTTTCCTTCAACTTTTACATTTTCAACGCCACCTTTTTTATCCATTTCAGCCAATAACTTCTCATAAGAAATTGCTCCTTTTTTAGAGATTGTCTCGCCGTAATGTGTGCCTTCTACACGTTCAACAGTTTTTGGTGAACACGCTACTAATAAACCTATTGCTATTGCAAAAAATAAAATTCTTTTCATTGTTACGATATTATGTTATTTGAATATTCAATAATTGAAATAATAATCTGATTTTGCAAAAATACGACTTAGATATTAAATAAAAAGTGATTATTTGCACCTATTAAATTATAATTAACAATTTACAAAATGTTTAAATTTTGAATGTTATAATAATATTTGTTACAAGGATTGATAATCAATATTTAATAATTGAAAAATAGTTAAAATATTATTAATATGAATGTATAAAATACTAATTGTGAATTGTATATTTGTATAAAATATTAACTAAATAAAATCAAAAGCCACAATCTATTGTGAATAATAAAATCAAAATAATAATTGTTGCTGTCGTTTTAATTGCTGTAATGGCAATTATTAATGTCTTTAAAACTAACCAATTAAACCAAAAATTAGAAACCGAAAATAAGCAATCTAAACAGTTGTTAGTAGAATTTCAAGAGAAACAAAACGAGAAAGTTACCAGAGAACTCACCGATTTATTACAAGATGTAGAGTTCATAATGGACATTGATTCTAATTGTCCGCCAGATGAGATGATAAACCAGATTAAAGAATTATATAATAATGAGAAAGATTTTGATAAAATGATTCAAGCAAACTACGAGAAAATATTGAATCAAATTGAACTTCAGAATTGCAATTAAATTTATTATATTTTTTGATAAATCTTCTTCTGGCGATAGAAATCAATTGTTGCAAAACTAAATTTTTAATGCCATGATTAAAGCCTTAACAATAACCGCTATTGTATTACTTCCGCTATGCAGTTTTTCCCAAATATGCAAGGATTATAGTTGTGCGATTCAGAAAGTATATCAAGCGATACAGACCGAAAATTATCGTGCTGCATTTGAGTATTTAGAATCCGCAGATGCTTATCCGGAGAAGGATAAATTGGAAGTCAGAACACTAAGAAAGCAAATTTTTGACGCTATTGATGAACAACGAAATACAGCATTATTAGCAGAAGCGAATGCAAAAAAAGCATTAAGTGTCGCAAAAGCAGCAGAAAAAGTACAAGAGAAAATCGTTGAACCAAATTTGCCATCTTTTGCCTCGTCAGGTTACCAACTCAAAGGTATGGATGATGAGGAAATTATGGCTTACGCTCAAAGTGCTTATAGAACGAATCAACTGCAACAAAAAGCAGATGCTTTAGAAAATCAACTTTTACAATTACAAACAGAACAATATAAAACGACCTCGACACTTTCACAAATTGATTCGATTAATCAGGTACAAAATCGCTTAACAGATGCTTACTATTTTTATGATGATAAATTCGCTTTAGCTTATAAAAATGGCAAATTTGGATTTATTGATAAGCAAGGTAATGAAATTATTGATTATCAATTTGATGTAGCAGAACAGTTCGACGAACTGGGTTATGCAGCTGTAAAGATTAAAATTCAAAATCAAAATTTAGACTATTTATTAGATACAACTGGAACTTATTATAAAGTAGTACATCAGTCCAGTAAATTGAATGAATCAACGAGTGCTTTCTATCCTTCATCGGGTTCGTTTGATGTTTTTCCTTCAAACCTGACGATGTATAATCAGTTGAATGTTATTATATTTCACGAAAATAATATTCGAAGTATTCCTTCTGATATTCAAAATTTTACTGATTTAGAAATTTTATCTTTGACTAACTGTAATGTAGAAACGGTGACTTATGAAGTTGGTAGTTTGAAACAACTTAAACGATTATTATTACGCAATCATCGTTTGAGAATAATTCCGAGTTCAATTGGTCAATTGAAAAATTTGAATCTACTGGATTTGAGTGGGTTGAGAGATAATGCTAATGTTGGTTTGGAATATATTCCTGATGAAATTGGAAAATTAAAAAAATTGACTTGGTTGGATTTGCAACATAATCAATTATCAGAGTTGCCGAGTTCGCTCGGTCGATTGTATAATTTAAAGTATTTGAATGTTAGTAATAATCAATTATCGAGTTTACCAACGTCATTTATGGATTTAGAAAGTTTAGAACTATTGAATGTTAGTCATAATCCTGATTTAACGTTAGAAAATGTTATTCAAACGTTTAAAAATTATGAGAAACCTTTATTCATTTCTTCCAAAAGATTACCGAAAAATGGTCAACCTCAATATTTGTCGATTCAAATTCCTAAACAACTTGATGCACTAACAACCGAAATTCGAGGTCTAAAAAAAGTTAAATCATTGGAATTAGAAGGTAATTTCTATGATAAAAAAGGGTTGAAAACACTGCCTTCTACGATAGGAGAATTGAAAGAATTGCAATATTTAAATTTAAATTATAATCAATTAGAAATATTACCAGATGAAATTGGTCGGTTGAAAAAATTGAATTACTTGGCTATCAAGAGAAATAAATTATCTTATTTGCCATTAACTTTTGGACAACTCAAATCTATCCAAAAGTTAGAATTAACAGATAATTTATTGACGACTTTGCCATTGACATTTGGAGAATTAGAATCGTTAGAAAACTTAGATTTAAGTAATAATTTATTATTAAAATTACCTCCAACTTTTGGTAATTTAAATGAAATAAGAATATTGAATTTAGCGAATAATCAATTGATAGATTTGCCTCACAATTTTAGATATTTAGAAAACCTTGAATTGCTTGATTTAAGAAATAACGTTTTAAAATCGTTGCCTGAAAGTTGGCAACAACCGAATTTGATTCGATTATATGTTATGGATAACAATTTGCACACGTTGCCTAAAAACATTAATAATTCAATCAATTTGACTACAATCAATGCTTCAAATAATGCCATCACAATCTTGCCTTTTGAAATTGGACAGTTACCTAATTTAGAAAATTTGATCCTTAAAAAGAATCAATTAACGACTTTACCAATGTCTATTAGTTTTTTGAAAAATTTAAAAAACCTTAATTTAAGTAATAATAAATTCGTAACGCTTCCTCGTGAAATTGGCTTGATACAAAACTTGCTTCAATTAGATTTGAGTAACAATCAACTAACAAAATTGCCAATGTCGATTGGTCGATTAACAAATTTGAAATCACTTAACTTGAGTAATAATCACTTAGAAAGGTTACCATTTGAATTACGTAATTTGAAGCAATTAGAGTATTTATATATTTTTAACAACCAATTTTCAGAAGATGAAAAAGAAGTAATTCGTAAATTATTACCAGATTGTAAGATTTATTTTTAATACTCGGTAGCGGCTGTCTTTAGCTGCCGTACAAAGTAAAACGTGCTACTAATCTTTAATAGATTTGTTAGCCTAAAATCAACAATTAGGTTCTTTGAAAAATCCAGTGATAAACCTAAATATACGAATTATTTGAATTCGTTTTTTGTGTTGATGTGTTGATGTTATACCAACGTCAGCACATCAACACATCAACACAAAAAACAATCTTGATAGATTTCAAAATTTTATTATTTCACTGGATTTTTCAAAGAACCAACAATTTTAATTTTTTTCATTGTAATGATTCATAAAGTATCAATAACATTTTAAGGATTCTGATGAGATATTAGCTTTTAAGTACAAAATGTAAGCTATTTGAAAAACGTCTAATATCTCAAATCTAATAGCAAAGCGGTCTAACATCTCTAATAAGGATCAACATTAATATTAATTTTCGTACTTGACATTCCTTTTTCACGCACCAAACGTTGAGCGATTTGAGTTGCTAAATCTTTTGTACCGTTGATGACTTTAGCATTCCGTTCTAATTTTATCATAATATCTCGCAAGTAATAACCTCGAACTCTCGGAATCCCAGGTTCTGTCGGGCCAAGCACTCTTGAACCTAACTTTTCTTTTAAAAATGTTGCAAAATAATTCGCTGCAAATTTCAAACTATCAATCTTCCGATGACTAATTTGAATCTTAATCAATCGGTTGAACGGTGGATAAAGGAAAGATTTTCGTTCCATGATTTCACGACGGAAAAAATTCTCAAAATCATTACTAAATACTTCTGCCAAAACTGGATGTTCTGTATCATATGCTTGAATGACAACCAAACCTTGTTTCTTTTTTCGACCAGCTCGACCACTTACTTGCGTAATCAATTGAAATGCTCGTTCTGATGCTCGAAAATCTGGAAAATGCAATAAATGATCGGCACTTAAAACACCAACAACACCAACATTATCAAAGTCTAAACCCTTTGTAACCATTTGCGTTCCGACCAAAATATCAATTTTTTTCTGCTCGAATTTAGCAATGATTTCGGAGTGTGCATTTTTAGTACGAACCGTATCAAAATCCATTCTTCCAATCTTTGCATTTGGCAAATGAATTTGTAAATCATCTTCAATTTTTTCTGTTCCAAAGCCTTTAATGACCAGTTTTTGTTGGCCACAAGCAGGACAAGATTGTGGAATTTTTGTGTGATGTCCGCAATAGTGACATTTTAGTGTTTGTGAAAATTTATGATACGTCAATGTCACATCGCAGTTGACACATTCCGAGTTCCAGCCACAAGTTTCACAGCGTAGAGTAGGAGCGTAACCTCTTCGATTTTGGAACAAAATTGCTTGTTCGCCACGTTCTAAAGCCGCAGACAAATCATCTAATAAAACTGATGAAAAATGCGACTTAATTTTCTTCTTTCGAGTTTCTTCTTTTAGGTCAACGATTTTTATTTTTGGCATTTGCAAACCACCAAATCGTTCCTTCATTTCGACTAAACCATATTTTTTATCAATCGTATTTTGAAATGTTTCAATCGAAGGTGTTGCCGTTCCTAAAATGACTTTAGCATTGTGCATTTTAGCTAACAAAACGGCCATATCACGAGCATTGTAGCGAGGTGCAGGATCGACTTGTTTGAACGAAGGATCGTGTTCTTCATCAACAATAATTAAACCCAAATTTCGATAAGGTAAGAAAATACTTGACCTTGCACCGACAACGACAGGCTTTCCTTTTAGAACCGATTGCCAGATTTCAACTCGTTCTGAATTGTTAAACTTAGAGTGATAAACCGAAATATCATCACCAAAAATCTTTTGCAAACGACTGATAATTTGAGCTGTTAACGTAATTTCTGGTAACAGATAAATCACTTGTTCACCACGTTTTATCGCTGCTTCGATGAGTTCCGTATAAACCCGAGTTTTACCACTTCCAGTCACCCCTTTTAGTAATAAAACATCTTTTTCTTCAAAGATTTGATTGATTTCCAAAATCGCTTGTTCTTGTTGTTTGGCAAGCGGAAAAGTATCTTGTAAATCGTCATCGTATTGATTCAGCCGACTAATTTCTTTTTTATATATTTCTAAAATTCCACGTTTGGCTAAAGTGTTAATGATTCCAGTGCTAACATTGGCAAATTCAGATAATTCCTTTCGTGTAATATCTTTTTTTTGTCGAGATAATTGAACGTAACCAATCAAGGCTTCCGTTTGTCGAGTTGCTCGTTCGATTTGTTCAAAAGCGTGTCGAAGTAGTTCATTATTTGAGCGATAAGGTTCTGCTAACTGGACACAATCAATCGTTTTGGGTTTGTATTTTTGCTTGAGTTCCTCTTCAATAGAAATGACTTTTTTGTCCAATAAGCCATCAATTAAATGATAAACCGATTTCAAATTGACAATTTTACGAACTTCATCTATCGTCAATTCATTTTGAATTGTCAAGGCTTCCGCAATCAAATATTCTCGGTCATTTAAATCCGTAAAATCACCATCAAAAATCGGTGATAAAACCAGTTTTGTTTCACTCGCTAACTTCAATCCGCTCGGCAAAGCCGCATTCATCACTTCACCGACTGTACAACAGTAATATTTAGCTATCCATTTCCAAAATGCAAATTGCTTTTCGGTCACAATCGGCTCTTTGTCCAAAACAGAAACTATCGGTTTTGGTGTATAAGCATCGGGTTTTTCTTCCAACACTTGATAAACCAAAGCCGAATAAAGTTTGTTTTTACCAAATTGAACTTCCACTCGAATACCTGGTTCAATCTGCTCAACCATTTCTAAAGGAACATGATAAGTATATTCTTTAGGCAAAGCTAAAGGTAAAATAACCGTTACATACGTTTGAACAGAATCAGAAGGTTGAAAAAGATTTTCCAATGTTTGAATTTGAGATTTGAGATTTGAGATATTTTGTACAAAATTAGAATATTTCAAATCTGAAAATTTTATCACTTATTTGCGTAAAAATACGATATTATAATTGAAAATGTTCGTAAAAAGTTGTCAAAATATTTACTTCTCTGATTTTTTGTAGAAAAATGTTCATATTTCTAATATTTCATTTTATCAACTGATATTCCAACTGTGAATAAAAAATATGGTTGCATTAATTAAAAAGGATGATGCGAAATATGTGTTTGAATGTGCAAGAATGTATTATGGAAATCCACCAAAAGTTGACTTTAATAAGGTTTTTGGAATTACAACTTTTGAGTTAGGATAACAAATGATGTAGCTGCCGTATTTCAATAATTTATACAGTTGTTACTACATAAAACCAGAAAAAAACTGAACTACAATAGACACAAAAGAATGATATTATTGTGTCTATTGCAATTCAAAAAATACAAAAAACCATTAAATTCCCAAATCAACCGTAAATCCGCCACGAATCCATCGACCAGGCATTACAACCAAATTTGTTTCACGATATTGAGCATCAAACAAGTTTGTACCTTCTACAAACAACGTATATTTCTTCGTTTTCCAGAACAATTTAGCGTCAAAAACCGAGTAATTATCCATCGTGACTCTATCGACAAAGCGGAACTTCATCGAGTTATATAAGTTTTTATAAATACGATGTTCAAGAGCAACCGACAATTGATTATTCAAATGTTCTAACGCATAACGAGAAAGAATTTCGGCATCGATTTCTAATGTTGCATTAATAAAGTGATAACCAACATACAAACGTTTTAAATAACTATCTTTTCCTAAGATTTGATCAAAACGGAAATCTGCACTAACCTCAAAACCTGTGGAGTTAATATTATTCAAATTTGTTGGTTGCCAAGGTAACGTATCAATCGTTTTTGTCCAATCAATTACACTTTCAGCTTGTTGATAATAGCTACTTGCTTGAAAGAAAATACCTTTGCGATTATATTTATAACCTACTTCATAAGTCCAAGCAGATTCAGGCTCTAAGTCAGGATTACCAATGTTTGTACGACTTGTATAGTATAAATCGGTATAAGTCGGAATACGATAAGAATTACCAACATTTGCAAAAACCTTAGAAAAGGAAGTCATTTTGTAACTTGCATCAACGCCTGGAAAAGCATTGATACCATAATCAGAATAGTAATTAATGAAAATACCTGGTGTAATTGCAAAATTATCATTTTCCCAACGATATTCACCAAATAAACCAGCGATTGAACGATTCCAATCTCCTAAATTTGAGCTGACAATGTTTTCATTACGAAATTCTGTACCAAGACCAATTACACCTTTTTCATCTTTCAATGAAATAACACTGTTGACTTCACCAGCTACAATATTTGTCGTATGAATATTATTAAAAAAAGCAGGATCTTGACGCAAGAAAACATAGTCATCATGGTTTCTTCTCCAATAAATTCGTGGTGTAATGATGTAATTAGAACCAGTTAAACGATAACTTGCAGCAGCATAAGTTGTTGCTACTTCTTCATACTGATCAGTATAATCTGGACTTGCATAAAAACCGTTTGCTCCAAATTTACGTTGAACATGACCAGCTTGTAAATCCAATTGTCCACGACCAATTTTTACTTCTGATTGATAAAAAATATTATTAATACTAAAGTCTGTATTGTGAGCTATATAACCATCCGAAGAGGTACTTGCGACAGAAATAAACTGCTTATAACGACGAATTGGCAAAGAAAAAGCAACAGAAGTATTCAACAAATTATATTGACCATAACTTGCTTCTGCAATAAGTCGGCGACCTTCAGGTACTTTGGTCACCACATTTACAGCACCTGAAAAAGCATTTTGACCATAGATTCTTGCTGCTGGCCCTTTTACGACTTCAATCTGTGCAATATTCGCCATTGAAATTGGCAAGTTCATAGAATGATGACCAGTTTGCGGATCACTCATTTTGATACCATTCAATAATACCAACGCTTGTTCGAAAGTTCCGCCACGAATTGATAAATCTGATTGAACGCCCATTGGCCCTCTTTGACGTACATCAACGCCAGGAACATAATTTAATGCTTCCGCATAATTGATAGAAGGTGTAACTTCTAAATCTTTTTTTGTGATAATTGAGATATTACGAGCAGATTGTGAAAACGGAATAACAATCCGATTTTCTTTAACGACAACATCTTTTAAATCTCGTTCTAAGAGTGTGTCTGATTGAGCATTAACAATACTTATAGTAAATAATAAGGTTATCGTTAATACAATTAGGTTGTTAATTTCTTTCATAATTACAATTTCGTCCTAAATTTTTGTGATATGTATCACTTTAAAATAAGCCGCAAAAGTAGGGATTGTAATGTCAAAAAAAAAGTTAAAAGTGTTCGTTTGTCAAGGAGGCATTTTTCTGTTAAATATTTTGATTTAGCATAATTATAAAAACTGTATTTTTGAATCATGAAAAAATTACTGTTCTGAAAATTAATAACTTATTACAAAATATAAATATGAAAAGCCAAATATGAAAATTAGAAAAGCAATTCCAAATGATGTCAAGGACTTTATTAAAGTCAAAAATCAATTACCATTCAAATATTCTGACGGAAGAACATCTTCTGGTGGTTTTCTTTTAGGAACAGATGAGGCAACTTATTTAAAATATATTACCAATGATTATTGTTTAGTCGCTGAAAATGAAAGTGGAATCGTTGGTTTTGGAATTATGCTTAAAGATGAGTCTGTGAAGAAATCGGATGTTTGGACAAGACGAGAACAAGCGATTTGGACAATCAATATCAAAGATTATGAACAAGAAAAAATTTGTTATTTTGAGCAATTAGCTTTCTTAAAAGGTCATAGCCGAACGGTGATGAGTTTGGCTTATAACCTGACTTGGTGGGCATTTGAAGATGGCCATACACACTTTTTTACAACCACTGTAAAATATCCTATTACGAACTTAGCCGCAGTTCCATACATCTTAAAAGCATCAGGAAAAAAGGTTGGAAACATTGATGAAGCCTATCCAATTATTGGACAAATTAATTCTGATATTTATATGATTAAAGCCGCAAATTTTTATGAAACAGCAAAAGCTTCTAAGCTACTTCCATTTTTGCAAAAGCATTATATTCGTTTTAGTTAGAACGCAGATTACACTGCTATACATTTTTTAAAAATGTTGTTTTTTATATCGTTGAAATATTGTAAATGGTTGATAATCAGACCTAATAGGTTTTGAAAGGTTGTCATTTCAGTAATTTCTTATATGACTTTTTCTATTGCACCGTTGCTTTAGCACGGTGGTGAAAATAGAACAAAAGAATCGGGCTTTAGCCTAAAACTGTATAAGTGTTGGGTTAAAACCCAGATTTCTTCATAATTTTAACCACCGCACTAAAGTGACGGTGCAATAGATTTTCCAAATAAGAAATTGCTGTTAATTTCTAAGTGTTCAACTTAAAAGTATGAAAATCAACTCCTCAACACAATCTTAAAAATACCGTTTTACGATTCTCAACTTATGCGTATATTTTGAAATGTCGTGATTATAAATGCCTTTTTTATCAAAGCCATCAATACGGACTTGACCAGAAGCATGAATGATTTTATTTTCGGGTAACAACAAACCAACATGAACGATTTTACCTTTTGTATTTTCAAAAAAAGCTAAATCGCCAGGTTGAGCTTCTTCGTAAAAATCGACCACTTCACCCTGATGTACTTGTTGTGACGCATCACGTTTTAGCTTTACGCCAACCATTTTGAAAACAGTTTGTGTAAAGCCCGAACAATCGATTCCAAACGGTGAACGTCCGCCCCAAAGATAAGGCGCATACAAATATCGTCGAGCGATTTTGAAAACCAATTCTAATGTAACATTGACCTCTGAAGGATTAATGATTTGACCATTATAAATGTAGCGAGTTCCATTCATTTTAAAATTCACACCATCATAATCAGGCAAATTACTACCCATTAATATGGGAATAAAGTTCGTTGGTGTTACTGCATAATCTACTAACTCCAACGCATAAGAACAACTTTCTTGAAGCTTATTAAAAACGGGTTCTTCTATAAGTTTAGTTTGTTTTGCATCAATCCAACCGACATAACCATCATAAGCACATTCGATTTTTGTCCATGCTCTACGTTTCTCAATGATTTTATAAGTTTCTCCAAAGAGTAACTGACTGACGATTTCGGCAACGTCAGCAGGTTTACTGCGAATAGGAACGACACTTAATTGGCAAACTCCGAACATGATTATGATTTTTTACCTCATCCCTAACTCTTTTTCTAAGAAGAAGGGTTAGGGATGAGACGAATCCCAAAAGTAAAGAAAACTTAAATTATATAGAAGCTATTGCAATAAATTTCACCTTCAATTCTAAAAGTTTGTATTATTGTGATTAGATGTTTAAAAATATTTGAGGAACAATACTTGTTACGATTAAAATCACGTTAAAATAGTTGTTTTATCAACAGAACAATAAGAAGAACGAAAATAGGAATAATGAAAAAGACAGTTATTGCATTTAGTTTACTATTTATAAGTGTATTGGCGTTTAGTCAAGACCGAAATTTTACACAATTTTATGCTTCTCCGCTGACGTTTAATCCAGCATTGACAGGTGCATTTGAAGGGCGTCATCGAGTGATTTTGAATTATAGAAATCAATGGCAAAGTATTTTGCCTGAACCATTCACGACGGCTGGCGTTTCGTTTGATATGAATTTCAAACCATATAAAGTACAAACTTCACCAGATAAATTTGGAGTTGGTTTGACATTCTTTACTGATAAAGCTGGGCCTGGAGAATTTACAACCAATCAGATGGGTTTTTCGGGAGCATATCATAAAGCGTTAGACAAATATGGGAAACATTATATTTCTGGTGGTTTTCAATTTGGAATTAATCAAAAAACTTTGAGTTATAATGACTTAACATTTCAAGATCAATTTAACGGAAGTACAGGATATGTTGAGGAGACAAGAGAAAAATTACCACAAAATAGTTTTGCTTTTGGCGATTTAGCAGCAGGATTACAATGGTCATTATCACCGAAAGATAGAACGTTAGTATATGCAGGTTTAGCCGTACATCATATTACTCGCCCAGATGTTTCATTCTACCAAGAAGATGATGATATTACAATAAACAGCCGATTACATACTAAGTTTGCAGGGCATTTGGGTTTACAATTGCCGGTAGCAGATAAGGTTTCTTTGCAGCCGAGGATTATGGCATATGTTCAAGGACCACATGTAGAAATTAATACAGGTGCGAATTTAGCCTTCAAATTAAGTGATTACAATGATACGAATTTTATACTTGGAGGTTGGTTTCGACCAGTTACAGATATTGAAGGCTCGTATGATTTAGATGCAGCCGTTATTTTAGTAGGTTTTCAAATTGCAGGTTTACAGTTTGGTGTAAGTTATGATGTGAATGTATCGAACTTGTCTAACGCTACAAATGGTCGAGGTGCATTAGAGTTCTCCGCAATGTATATTGGAAATTATGAAAATGAAAGTGTGATTTGTCCTACTTTTTAATATTTGGTAAGCTTTCGGTTATTGTTTCTTTGAAAAAAATTGTGCTTTTCGATGAAAATTGTGAAAGTGTGATTTGTCCTACTTTTTAATATTTGGTAAGCTTTCGGTTATTGTTTCTTTGAAAAAAATTGTCAGCTATTCTCGGTTTAAAATAATTCGTAATGTGTTTTGCTGTAATTAGTGATTTTTACGATAATCTGCAATCTAAATTAAGTAAGAATTCGACGGGCGATTTAAAATTGCCTGTCGTCAACTTAAGCGATTGAACTTTTCTTCAAGAAAGGTCGGATGTAGTCACCTGATGACTTAAAGTCATCAGGTGACTTGCTAAAAACTTAGTTCTTTTCCTTAAGTTGACGACATTCGATTTAAAATCGCCTGTCGAATGTTCTTATTTAAGCAAAAAA
>JBGCFH010000094.1:0-3364 GCA_045106825.1 Saprospiraceae bacterium
CTTTATGATTTTACGTGGTTTTGAATATTTTGATGCTAAGTAACGGCCCCGAGTCCTCGGGGCTGCCGAAAATATCACAAACTCATACGGCAGCTAAAGCAGCCGCTACTGTAAACCACATAGAATCATAAAGAGCCTTTATTTTTCATTGTTCTGTGTTCATGGACGATGCAATCTTGCGAAAATAGCAACCCAAACTTAAATAAAGAAGGGAAAGATATTTTAGAGGCTAACGAAATTTATGCAGATAATATCAATCTGAATTATCAAGATACTGTTTATGTTCCTATTTATTCGGATATATACGCTGGTTCAAAATACATTACGTTCAACCTTACAGCAACTCTAAGTATTCGTAATACAAGCTTGACGGACTCAATGTATGTTGAAGCAATCAATTATTATAATACTGGTGGCGAATTAGTACAAGAGTTTTTAGATAAAACCTTGGTATTACGTCCTATGCAATCTATTGAATACGTGATTGATGAAGATGATGAAACAGGTGGAACAGGTGCGAATTTTATCGTTCATTGGGGAGCAATGAATGACAGATTAATACCTGTTATTCAAGGAGTTATGATTTCTACGCATCGTCAACAAGGAATTTCATTTGTTACCGAAGGTGTTTCTATAAGTAAGCGACAATAGCTGTTTTTTATAACAAACATTAATTTTATGAATATTTGGTTACGAGAACTCAAACCGATACAGTTATTAATTTATGGCTATTTAGGTATTTTAATAGTTGGATTTATACTGTTATGCTTACCTATTTTTCAAAATCAAGCAACTACAACAATAGATAATTTCTTTATCGCTACATCATCGCTTTCTACTACTGGCTTATCGCCAGTTAGTATTGCGGAACATTACAATATTGGTGGTCAAATTATAATATTATTGTTAGTGCAAATTGGTGGTTTAGGATATATGTCATTAGGTTCTTTCATTGTATTGATGCGACGACAAAAACTACCAAATCTCAACTCCGAATTAATCAAGTATGATTTTAGTTTACCAGAAGGATTCAATATTAATAGATTTATTCATACTACTGTACATTTAGCAAAATAGCCGAAGAGTAAGCCTTATCTATTTCACTAAATTGCTTCAAAATATATTTGATAAATTTAGTAACTGAGCTTGTTAGAATTACAATTTTATCTAATCCATTTCTGAAAACGGAAACAACTTTTGAAACTGTTCCATTAGCATATTTTTTGGAAGCTATTTTTTTGTAATTTTTCAAGCCTTCTAAAACAGATAAAACGTAAGTAAAAACCACAATTGCTATCATTAAATTTTGCTTCGCTTTTCCCTTAACATTCATAGCTTCTAAACAAAACCCATTAGATTTCAACTGCTTAAAACAATGTTCGATTTTCCAGCGAATTCGATAAATAAAAGCAATTTTAATAGCATTATCCGTTCGATTACTAATTAGAAATATTAGTTCCTCTTTTGCATTTTTATCAGGGTTTTTAATGATAGTAAAAGTCAATTTCATTCCATCTAATTCAAATGATTTTTGAACCGATTTATGAGGTACTTTACTTCGTTTTACCTTTTGAATTAATTCTGCTACTGTTTTACCTGTCGCTTTATTAATTGCCTCATGGTAACTATTCTTTTTTAAGCGTATAACAAAGCATAAACCATTGTTGTACAGGTATTTAAACCATTCTATCCCAATATATTCTCTATCTGCAATTAAGGTTTTACCTGCTATGTTAAAACGCTTAAATACTTTTTTCATCAAGCGTTTTCTTTCTTTGGTATTACTAACTCCATGCTTACCTAAATCAATCCAATATATTGGTATCGCAACACCTTGATAAATGATACAAAGCACCAAATAATGATGCCATTTTTCTCCTCGTTTCCAGCTCGTTCCGTCCAATGTTAGGTAGTCACTTTTCAACCGTAACAGTTGAAAAATAAATTGCAATATATTCAACCATAAACAACTAAAGGCATGTGTTCGGAAGATTCGTAATAATCGTTGGTAGTTTGAACTCGGTTTTGTGCCTTCTTTTCCTGTTATTTGACCAACGATTCCTTTCAGTTTATTCAAACATACCGTTTGTACTCTTAACATACTCAAACTTAAAATTAAGATATTTCTTAACTCGCTTTTGCTTAATTTCAAAGTTTTTAAACTAAATTTGTTCGTAAGTGATTCTAACATTTGCTTTGTTGTTGTGGTAAACTCTAAAGTAATGTTTTTGAATCACTTTTTTTATTTTGTACAGTAGTATGAGATTTATTAAAGATTTAATATTTTTCACTATCGGTTTTGAAATCTTAGGAACGATATTTTTGAGTATTATTTTCTATCAAAATGGAGAAAGCAATGTCGTGTGGAATGGTTTGTTTCATAGCATTTCAGCTTTTTGTACAGCAGGTTTTTCTTTGTTTCCTAACAGTTTTGAAGCTTATCAAGGAGATTTCTTTCTCAATTTAGTGATTGGAGTTTTATCTATTGGAGGCGCTTTAGGCTTTATAGTTTTTACAGATATTTTTGAAAAAATGAGTGGAAGAAAGCATAAAATTACTTTTACCAGTAAGATTATTTTTCGATTTACTTTTTTAGGTATTCTATTAGGTACAACAATCATTTTTTTGAGTGATGAAAATATAGCAAATATGACTCCCGAAAGAGGTTTGTTGACTGCTTTTTTCAAAGTATGACTGCTTTCACAACCGTTGGTTTCAACTCTTATGATATAAGTATAATTGAAGCAGCTCCTTTATTTTTTATGTTGCTATTAATGGTAATCGGTGCATCACCTTCTGGTACTGGAGGCGGAATGAAATCTACAACATTGACAGCATTATATGCACAACTTAAAAGCACATTTCGAGGTAAAAATGATGTGGTGTACATGCATCGAAAAATCCCTGAACATCGTGTTCGTATGGCAACCAGTAACTTTTTCTTTTATGTGATAATCATTTGTATCGGAACTTATTTACTCTTGTTGATACAACCTCAAGATAGTTTCGCTGTATTATTTGAAGCTGTTTCTGCGTTAGGTACAGTAGGTTTATCTATGGATGTAACATCTGAACTAACGAATCTTGGAAAAATAATCATAGCTATCATGATGTTTTTGGGCAGAGTTGGTGCATTATCATTCGGAATTGCATTGTTTAGTCCGAATTTGGAAGAAGGAGAAATAAAAGAAGAGGATATTGCTATTTAAAAATAGAATGTCTAGTACGCTAAGACATAAATTTGAGTATATAATTTTTAATTTTATCAATCATGACTTTGATGTCATTATTAGAAATAATCGACCAGTTAAAAATATTAGCCAAATGTTGATTATAGTAGCTAATATAATCCAAAATTTTAGAT
>JBGCFH010000095.1:0-2445 GCA_045106825.1 Saprospiraceae bacterium
GGTGGATATATGTATGATTGGGGTAATGGAAATACAGATTCTACATTAATGAATGTTGGTGCAGGAACTTATACGGTTACTGTTACGGATGCGAATGGTTGTGTAGATTCATTGATAATCACATTATCGCAACCTCCAGCAATTGTTTCTAATCCGATGGTTACAAATGTAACTTGTAATGGATTTACAGATGGTTCAGCGTCCGTAGCACCTACAGGTGGTTCTGGTTCATTTGGTTATGCTTGGAGTACGAACCCCATAACAGATACTTTAGCAATGGTTTCAGGTTTAGTAGCAGGTCAATATTTTGTAACGATTACAGATTCAACTGGTTGTTCAATTGTTGACTCCGTTAATATTACAGAACCAGTGGCATTGTCAGCAAATACAAACTCTACAGATCAATCTTGTTTTAATATAATTGATGGTACTGTAAATGCAGCAGCATTAGGAGGAACTTCGCCTTATACTTATGCTTGGGATAATGGTGGAACTACGGATACATTAACTGGTTTATCTGCTGGAACTTACTTGGTAACGGTGACGGATTCAAGTGGTTGTACAATTGTGGATAGTGCAATTGTCAATGCACCACCAATAATTACTTCTATGGTTACAACAACTCCAGTAAGCTGTGAAGGTGGAACGAACGGAACAGCAACGGTAACAGGTTCGGGTGGTTCAGGAGTATTTACCTATACTTGGAGTAATGGACAAATTGGACAAACCTCAACAAGTTTAGGGGCAGGTATTTACACAGTAACAATTACTGATGCAACGGGTTGTTTCATTGAAGATACTGCTAATGTAGTGGAATTACCACCATTGACACCAGCAGGTGGAATCATTGCGAATCCAGTAAGTTGTTTTGGTGGAAGTGATGGTTCGATTGAAGTATTAGGAATGACAGGTGGTACAGCACCATATTCATATAGTTGGAGTACAACGCCTTCACAAGATAGTTCAGTAGCAATTAACTTAACGGCAGGTGTTTACACATTAGTAATTACGGATGCCAATGGTTGTACATTTGGTCCGGTGAATGTTACTGTAAATGAGCCAACTGCTCCAATCTCAGGAACAATAACGACTATTAATCCTTCATGTAATGGTGAAGCTGATGGTTCGATTACAGTAGATGCAGTCGGTGGAACACCAAGTTATACTTACTTTTGGGCTGATGGACAAACGACTCAAACTGCTTCTGGTTTACCAATAGGAACTTATAGTGTGACGATTACAGATGCTAAAGGTTGTACGGATAGTACGTCAGGTACATTGATTGAACCAAATCCTTTGGATGCTTCATTGGTAGCAATTGAAACATCATGTAATGGTATTCGTGATGGTCGAATTTTGACAGATACTGTATTTGGAGGAACAGGCCCTTATTCTTACTCTATTGATGGTGTGAATTATCAGCCAACTGATATTATTTTCTTTGGTTTAGCAGGCGGAAATTATGATGTTTCGGTTCAAGATGCGAATGGCTGTATTTATGAAGAAAATATTTTGGTAGAAGAGCCACCATTAATCGTTGTGGATTTAGGCCCAGATGTAGAGTTAGAATTAGGTGATGATATAATGTTAGAAGCAATTGTGAATACGGTAGATTCATTAGGTTATACTTGGACATCAAATCCAGGTGATTCTTCAATGACTTGTACAGATTGTGCAACTCCGATTATTGCACCAATTCGTACAACAACTTATACTGTAACGGTTCAAGATACATCGGGTTGTACCGCATTTGATGATATTTTAGTGACTTTGGATAAAAATAGAAATGTCTTTATTCCAAATGTATTTACACCAAATGGTGATGGACGTAATGATGAATTTTACGTTTATGCAGGAACAGGTGTTGTGAATATTGAGACCTTCATGGTTTTTGATCGTTGGGGAACAAAACTGTATGAAGCAAGTAACATTCAACCAAATGATGCCTCAATGGGTTGGAACGGAATGTTTAGAGGACAAGACATGCAAGCAGGTGTTTATGTGTTCTATATCGAAATTGAATTCGCTGATGGTTTGAAATTCCCTTATAAAGGTGATTTGACATTGATACGATAATTTTTACAGTTGATGGTTGACGGACGTTCACTTCGTTCACTTGACGGCAGACGGTAAAATATGAAAAGGTACAGCTTTCGGGTTGTACCTTTTTTAGTTTGGTTTTTGTGGTAAAAATTAAAAATGTAACTTTATCCAACTAAAACTAAATAGAGCTATGTGGAAAGTCATTGTCAATCCAACTTCAGGTAGTGGAAAAGCTGCAAAAAAAATTACTAAAATTGAAGCAAAACTAAAAGCTGCGGATATTGAGCATGAAATTGAATTTACAAAGTATCAAGGTCATGCTATTGAATTATCAAAAGTAGCTGTAGAGAATGGCTTTCGCCAAATAATAATCGTTGGAGGTGATGGAACGAATCACGAAGT
>JBGCFH010000096.1:0-6584 GCA_045106825.1 Saprospiraceae bacterium
TGATTCTATGTGGTTTACAGTAGCGGCTGCTTTAGCTGCCGTATGAGTTTGTGATATTTTCGGCAGCCCCGAGGACTCGGGGCCGTTACTTAGCATCAAAATATTCAAAACCACGTAAAATCATAAAGAACCAAAAAATTACTTTGTGATAAGTATTTTTTTTGTGATAATTTTTTGATTAAGACTAATTCTAATAAGATGTAATCCCGAGTTTTCATTAGATAAATCAATTTCTAAATTAGATAGATTTATTTGGTTTGAGGAGTGAATTCGCTGTCCTTGTAAGTTAAAGATTTCAATAAATGTGTTTTCTTCGTACTCTGAGAAATTTATGGAGAAGATACCATTTGTTGTCGGATTTGGTGTGATAGAAATATCCTGAAATGCTACAGAACTTGGATTTGAAATATTTTGAGCGTTATTGTCACTTGGTGCAACGACCAATCCTTCTTGTTCTTCAATAATGACAACTGTACCAGGATCTATGGTACAATTAATTATTTGATAAGAACCATTATTTGATAATAAAATATCTAAGGGTTCATCTCTTGCATATTCTTTTCTTTCTAAATTTTCTTGAATTTCAGCAACATTTAAATCCAATGAAGATGCAGGAAATTTCATCGAACATACATCTGTATTTCCAGCATAATCAATGTGTGTTAAACCTAAAACATCTCCGCCGCCATCATTAGAAATAATGACTGCTGAATTATTAGTCGGATGTTCTTTAATATTAGCGAAATAAGCGTTATTACCAGTAACATCAAAATAGGTTTGAGCATTATTCGTAATAAGATATCCTTCATTATCCGTATTAAGATAAACAAGCATTTGAGTCCAAGAATATGGTCCAACTACAATAACACCAGAAGATGATAAATTATCACAACCCATTACTAAACCATATCCATTATCGGTTTTGATAAAAGAACGAGAGTGACAATGATCCATGCTAATACCATATATTTTTGTCCAATTTGGAGTTAAAGTACTTCCTGAAATTTCTAATAACGAAGCATGTTGTTGAAGATTTGTATATAGAGGAGAAGTTCCATCATAAGTAGAGAAATTAATAATTACTTTATCACCTGCTCCATTTTCTGTAATAATGTTTGGTGTATATTGTTCTACATTTTGTCCTCCAATCGTATAAGTTGTGTAAGGGTCAACAGGTGATCCGTTAGAGTCAAAAGAAAAAGCAAAAATCTTTTTTGAGCCATTAAGTGCCGTTCCTACTACAATAATTTTGTCATTACTGGCATCATATTCCATATCATTAGCTACATAATTATGACTTGAGACATTTCCATTATAGTACAAGTATGACCACATAACCTCACCTGTTGGCGTAATTTTAGTTATTGAAGGGAAAGTAGATATTGTACCTGAGGAAAATGTTCGAGTGCCATTTCCTAAAAGGAAAGCTGTCCCGTCAGAATTGATGATGATATCAACATTTTCACCAATATAAGATGATGGGTCAGGTTGATATTTCATTGACCAAAGAATAGTTCCTGATGGCTCAATTTCTAATGCAAATGATCTTTTATTGTTATTTCCATCAGCATGTTGCCCTGCAATCATAAAACCATTATCAGTTTGTTTCATTGCATATGCTTTAAAAACTTCATTTGGGAAAGTATAGAAATGTTGGAAAGTAATCATACCTGATGGATCTGTAGAAGTAACTAAGAATCCTTCATCACCTGAAGGTGTATGAGTTACATTATGAACAGCATACACAAAATCATCTGGAGTAACAATGATATTTTCTAAGTTATCTTTATCATATATAAAGGTGTAATCAGATAGTGAATAACGATGATTGTAATTTTGTGCGAAAGCGGAATTGAACAAAAGGAAAGTAAAGGAAATAATGAAAAATTGTTTCATAATAATGATTTTGTTTAAAAAATTGTTTAAAAAATTGTTTAAAAAAAATTGGTATTAAATCAAGTTCAAATGTGTATGAAATTTACATATATATCTTGTTCAAATGTTTCCAATAGGTGGAAAATCAAAAAAAATGGGTGGACAAATGTTTCTATAAGTAGACAAATGTGTATAAGATGTTCTTTTTTAGGAATAAATACATATAAAAAAGCCATCATAAATTCATATTCATGATGGCTTTTGCAAAAAATGACGAAATAACAATTGTTAGACTTCTAATTCTTTTCGATATTTTGAAGGTGATTTTCCATATTTTTCTCTAAATACTTTTGAAAAATATTTGGCATCAAAGCCTGTTTCGTAAGCGATTTCTGTAATATTTAGATTTGATTCTTTTAGCAGTTTTTCTGCTTTTTGAATCCGAATGTGTTTAATAAATTGTCTTGTTGACATACTTGTCAAATATCGAAGTTTTTTGTGTAATTGACCTCTACTAATATGTAATTGGTTACACAAAAACTCGACATCTAAATCATATTTATCAATATTTGCTTCTATTACCGCTCGCACTTTTAATACAAATTCATCCTCTTTTTGTGTCTCTGGAATAGGTTTTATTTTAGGTAAATTTGTAGATTGATAACGCTGTTGTAATACTTGTCTATTTTCTAAGAGTTGATTGATTCTTAAAAACAACTCTTCTTGATGAAACGGCTTAATCATATAAACATCGGCATCAGCTTTCAAACCTCTCAATTTATCCTCTTTTCTGGTTTTAGCTGTTAACAATATAATTGGAATATGGCTTGTTCGTTCATCTTTTTTTAACGTTTGGCATAATTCAAAACCATCTTTTTTAGGCATCATTACATCACTAATGATTAAATCAGGCACTTTTTCAATCGCTTTCTCAATACCTTCTTTTCCATCTTTTGCCAGTTCAATCGCATAATATTGACCAATAATAGATTCTAAATATTGCATCAAATCTATATCATCTTCTACTAAGAGTAATAATGGTTTTTCTGCTTCATCAGCGATTTGAGGATTCGTTAATTTTACTTTTTCTGCTGGAAAGTAGGCATCAACTAATATAGGAATATCTTCTGAACTTATTTTATTAACGGGACTTAAATCAGATTGATACATTGGTAATTGTATCTTAAACATTGTTCCGTTAGAGTTACTTTCTACATCAATTTTACCATTCATTTGTTCAATCAACTCTTTGACCAAAGCCAAGCCAATTCCTGTATTATTATTGCCTTTTTGTGGTCGAGTTTTGTCTTGATAATAACGATTAAATATATAAGCTAAAGCATCATCGTTGATACCAATTCCTGTATCTTGAACTTTTAATATTAATTGTTTTGTTGTTTCATTTGTTAGAATATGAATAGTCACTTGTCCATTTTCCTCTGTAAATTTTATAGCGTTTGAAAGCAAGTTAAATAGAATACTTTGTATTTTATCTACATCAAAATCCATGAATAATTCGTCCGTTTCTGTATAAAATTCCAGCTGAATATTTTTATCATTTGCTGCCGATTGAAACAATTCAACTACATATTTCACGAAAGTGATAATATCGCTATTTTGATAATGCAACGGCATTGCTTTTGATTCCAACTTGCTTAAATCCAGTAGTTGATTAATCAAATTCAATAAACGATAACTATGACGTTCTATAATATTATAAATACCGAGTTTAGATTTATTGGCATTTTCTTTTAGTTGTTGTGTCAAACCCATTATCAACGTTAACGGTGTCCGAAACTCGTGTGTAATATTTGAATAAAATCGACTTTTCAATTGATTCAATTCTTCCAAACGTTGTTTTTCATTTCGGTCTTTTTCTTGTTCAAGTCTATAATTGACAATAAAGTATGCTAAACCTAAAATTGCTAATGAAAAAATAATCATAGCTATCCAAGTTCGCCACCAAGGCAACTTTATTTCAAATTTTAAAGTAGCAATTTCGGTGATTAAACCATCCAAATTTTTTGCCCTTACTTTGAAGGTGTAGATACCTGGTTGTAACGTTGGATATTCCTTAAATGTAGCTGTTGTCTGTTGCCAATCCTTATCAACACCAGTCATCATATAATCATATTCAATATCGCCCATATTACTATAAGACAAACACAAATAATCAATTTTGATATAATTCTTTTTATGAGAAAGTCTTAGTGGATTTTGTAAGCTGTATTTTTCATTATTTACCCAAAAATCGGTAAAAAATAAAGGGACATTCGTCGTATCTTTTTTAAGATCTTTTTGATTAAAAATATTCAAGCCTTTAGAAGTTGCAGCATAAATTTTATCTTTAATTTTACATACAGTATTGACTTCTTGTGAGACCAAACCATAGACTTTTGTAATCATTCGGTAACGATACTCAAAAGGTTCGTTTGAGAGAACTTCTACCTTTCCGATGCCTTTATTCGTAGCAATCCAAAGACAATTATCACTATCAACATACAATGATTTTATCTTTATTCGACTATCAAAAAACTCCTTTATGGTATCCGTTTTTGTACCGTTGTAACGAAACAAACCACTTCCATCTGTCGCTATCCATAACTTATCCTTTTTACAAGTTTCCAAAGCGTTAATTGGATAAGGAAATTGAGTGACAGGTTCGGCAGTTTTCTGTTTATCATGAATATTGAGTGTAAATAATTGATCTTTTCGACCAATCCATAATTTATCTTTCCAATACGCTACAGCATAAGCCCGAGCATTTGTTAATTTATTGATAATAATTTTATCCTTTGCAAACTGAATAGATATTGTCAAATTTGAAGTAACAAAAAAAGCATTATCATCTCCAGTAGACAATGCTTTCACAGGAGCAAAACTTAGAAAATGGATTTTTTTTTCCATTTCAACTTTTTCTAAAAAAAAAGGTTTTTTTATCAAAACGTCAATGCTATTTTTCTGCAAAAGTCCTTCGATTTCTTCTTTCGGTACAATAACAAACAAGTCTTCATTAGAACCAATATAAAGATTTCCTTTTTTATCAAATTTTAAATCATCAAAATAATAGATTGGTTTAGTCGAGTTAAGTAGGTTAAATTTAATGGTATGAATTGTATTATCTTTTTTTAATACTTTCAGTTCCAGGTCTTTATTAACAAACCAAATTCTATCTTTTTTATCAACGGCTAAGGTCGTTACATCGTCATTTATTAACGTTCCCGTTTTACCAATAATCTGACTTTTTCTACCTTTTTGAGGCAAAAAATAAATACCTTCATTTTTTGTACAAATCCATATATTTCCTTGCTTATCTTTAAACAAATCATTGATAAGAAATTGATTTACAAAGTCTAATCTTTTTTGAATATCAAGATTTTCGTCTATGACAATCTTACGTTCTTTTTCTTCGCCTTCTTTTTTTACTAAATTAAGTATCGTTAAATTATTAATTGTATGATGATTGCTACTAATCGTATATTTTCCCTTTAATTTATTTTTTATATAGCTTAGTTTTCCTCTCTCAATATCTACTTGAATAAAGTCATCATTTGTAGGAAAAAGATAAATAGAAGGATGATTCGTTGGCATTAAATGTTTAATTCCTTTTGAATTTCCTTTTTTTATAACAACCTCGTCTTTATTTGTAACAACGGAATCTTTGTACGTTATTAAAAATGCTTCACTTCCTGTTGAATGAAAAAACCATTGAATATCTTTATCATCTTCCTTAATAAAAATTAGTTTATGAGCGACATTTTCCAATAAAATATCCTTAAAAGGAACTAATCGCTTTTGTTTTAAATCAACCTTATGTAGCAAATTCGATTTATCAAATCGTATAAAATGATTTCCTTTATCATCAATAAACTGTCGTTGAATAGTCGTATAACCACCTTTTTTAGGAAAAGGAATCGCTTTAAAAACATCGTTTTCTAAGTACGTTAACTGTCGCTGTGAAGAAAACCAAAGTCGCCCGACATTGTCTTCTTTAATTCCCCAAATATCGGTAGCAGCGTTGATGGCACTCATATTGAATGTTTCAAATTGATAACCATCAAATCGAGTAATACCATTCTCTGTACCAAACCACATGACACCCGAACTATCTTGAAACGCAGTATAAACCGTAGAACTTGGCAAACCATCCTCTACGGTAAAATGTTTCAAATATGGTGTTTGTGCTAAACAGGAATAACTTATAAACCAAACAAAAATTGAAATCAATAAGATTTTTATCATAAAAATCTTAGTTTTTAGGTAATATTGCGGCATTCGTTATAGGTGGTTTTCTTTGATTATTGTAAGTATATACTATTATGTAGGATTACGATAAATAGCGTTTTGACTTTTAGTGATGCTAAGATATAAGAACTAAAGGAAATATAATAAGATTTGTATAAATGAGTTATGGTAGGTTTAATAAAAATTATTTGTTGAAAATATTGATAATTCTATGGACTAAAAAATATGAATTATTTCTATTCAATAGGGGAGAAGTCTAATGATTGATTATATTAAGTTTTCATTTTTAGCTCTTTATACAATTTTATTTTCTACTAAACTGCATGACAGCTATTCTCGGTTTAAAATAATTCGTAATGTGTTTTGCTGTAATTAGTGATTTTTACGATAATCTGCAATCTAAATTAAGTAAGAATTCGACGGGCGATTTAAAATCGCCTGTCGTCAACTTAAGCGATTGAACT
>JBGCFH010000097.1:0-2753 GCA_045106825.1 Saprospiraceae bacterium
TTCCGCCAATGTAAATTACATTTGGAGTTTAACCAATTCAGGTGCAGCAATTACACCGAATAACAATCAAGCAACCGTTAATTTTCAAAATACAGGAACAAATAATTTAACCGTTTCTGCAACAAATATTTGTGGTTCAAGCCCAACGCAAACCATTCCAATTACAATTTTAAATGTTCCAAATCAGCCACAAATTACAGGCGATTTAACCGTTTGTATTGGCAATGAAACTTACGCAATCACACCAAATAATTTTGAAACTTACAATTGGACAATCAACTCTGGTGGAACATTGACGACTCAGAATGATTCAGCTTTCGCCAATTGGACAACTGCAGGAACACACGACATTAACGTAACCGCAACCAATATTTGTGGCGTTTCCACCTTAGAAACACAAACTGTACAAGTTCGCACAACACCGCAACCGATTACGCAAATCATTGGTGATACCGTTGTTTGTCAAGGAATTAAAACGTATTCGGTAACGAATGAAATTGGCACAAATTACAGTTGGCAACTCACTGGCGGCGGTTCGATTGTCGCTATTGGAAATACGTCAACCATCAACTGGACAACCGCAGGAACATACACCTTATCCGTTTCAACTTCCAATGATTGCGGTTTCGGTTCGACGATTACAAAAACAATTATAGTCATCGAAACGCCAACACAACCGAGTACAATTGTTGGAAATATTTCGGTTTGTAACGGTTCAGAAATGTATAGCGTAACCAATCAGCCGAATGTCACTTATAGTTGGTCAGTCAACGGTGGCGGAACAATTAGCGGAAGCAGCAACAACGCAACTGTAATTTGGAATACGGCAGGAACGTACACCATTTCCGTCATTGCCAATACACAATGTGGAGCGAGTTTACCTCGAACGTTGACCGTAACCGTGAACGATGTGCCGACACAACCGCAATTGATTTTGGGCGATACTTTGGTTTGTTTGGGCAACGAATTATACACCGTAAATCTACAATCGAACGTCAATTACAATTGGCAACTCAGCGGTGGCGGAACAATCAACGCTTCCGCAAATAACGGAACGGTGAACTGGACAGCACCTGGCAATCACGTCATTACGATTACGCCAAGTAACAGTTGTGGCAACGGAACAGCACAAATTATCAACGTCAATGCGAACACAACGCCCAACACAATTACGCAAATTTCGGGCAACGATGATGTTTGTTTAGGCAATCAAACCTATTCGATTGCATCCGTTTTGGGTGAGAATTACAACTGGTCGCTAAGTTCGGGCGGCAACATTTCTGTCTTTGGTGATTCGGTTTCTATCAATTGGTTGACCGAAGGAACGCACACGATAAGCGTTACGCCAAACAATCTTTGTGGCATCGGCACGACAACGGCTTTGAGCGTACAAGTTCAAACCGTTCCGCAAACGCCAACCATGATTTCGGGCGAGATTTTGGCTTGTGCCAATGCGATTGAAAACTACGATGTCAACGCTATTTCTGGCGTAAATTATACATGGAATTTGGCTTCTGGCGGTTCAATTACGCCAAATGCAAACATTGCCACAATCACTTGGCAAAACACTGGAACACACAATCTAAGCGTTACGCCAAACAATCAATGTGGCACAGGAAACGCTCAAACGATTACCATCAATGTCAATGATATTCCGACATTATCTGGCGATATTTCGGGCGATACCTTGGTTTGTTTAAACTCGGAAGTCTTTTATGCCACAGAAAATCAATCTGACATCACCTACAATTGGCAGTTATCACAAAATGGAAATATAGCGACTTTAGCGAATAGTTCTATCGTCAATTGGAACGAAGCAGGAACAGCAACCTTATCCGTTTTTCCATCTAACGAATGTGGCGACGGCAACGCTTTAACCAAAAATATCACGATAGAAAGTCCATTACCAACACCACAAATTACCTTTGAACGAGATACTTTATTTTCCTCAAATTCGATTGGTAATCAATGGTTTTACTACGATGAAGCGATAGAAGACGCAACAGAAAACACTTTCAAACCAATCAATAATGGCATTTACACCGTCATTTCTGAAAATGTCTGCGGACGCACGGACGAGTCACAACCGTACAGTTTCGGTATCGAAAGCGGTTTGTTTCTCTATCCAAATCCTGGTCGCTACTTTATCACGCTGCGTATTCCGCAATATCTGACTTGGTATTATGTCGATGCGGTTGATGTGTCGGGTCGAGTGGTTTTTCAGCGGGTTGAGTCGGATGGAACGAATGAGATTTTGTTAGATGTTAATAATTTGGAAGGTGGAATTTATTGGTTTCGGATTCATACGGAGTTGTTGACGTTTTATCGGAAAGTGGTGATTTTGGATTAGGTTTTTGGACACGAATTTTCACGAATTACACGGATTATTTTTGTAAAAACCTGACGGGTTTTGAAAACCCGTCAGGTTCAATTCGAGTATTTAAGCAACAACAATTATCTTTATTTCTTCACCATCTAAAAATCCAAATCCTTTTCTGTCATGCTGAACTTGTTTCAGTATCTCCCAAGTATTAAAGAACTCAATTTGAAACTTGCATAAAGAAAAGTTAAAGAGTCAAATGATTTGAAGTGTTGTTTCACAACAATTTATCCCGATTTTTTTTGGGAAACCAACATTTTACAAAATCAAAATCCCAACAATGGCAAAGGCGATGCCGTTTGCCCTACTACGCCACAGCAAATTCCGTATATTTTCTCAAACTCGGTGGATGAAATGCCAAAACAATTTCTGA
>JBGCFH010000098.1:0-22227 GCA_045106825.1 Saprospiraceae bacterium
GACATAGGACACATAGATTTTGGTTCTTTATGATTTTACATGGTTTTGAATATTTTGATGCTAAGTAACGGCCCCGAGTCCTCGGGGCTGCCGAAAATATCACAAACTCATACGGCAGCTAAAGCAGCCGCTACTGTAAACAACATAGAATCATAAAGAGCCATAATAAAAAATCAAAACCAATGAAAAATATAATTTTAAGTTTCGTATTCATACTGTTTTCAATCAATATATCAATTGCAGGTGGACCTTGGCCACAACAAAAAGGAAAAGGTTATTTCAAATTATCGGAATCGTGGATTATTTTCAACCAACATTTCACAGATGCAGGTTTACTTGATCCAAATGTAACGACGGGAATTTTTAATACTAATTTTTATGGCGAATACGGAATTACAGATAAATTCACAGGAATTGTAAATGGGCCATTTTTTACCCGAAACTATATGAATAACTTGGTTTCTGGAACAACAGGAGAAATTTTAGTACCAGGTGAAGCGATCAATGCTTTAGGTGATATTGATGTAGGATTGAAGTATGGTGTAAAATTAGGTAGTATTCAATTGCCAGTTTCAGCGACTTTGATTTTAGGTTTGCCAACAGGAAATCCATCTGGCGGAACACAAGGAAACCTCCAAACTGGCGATGGTGAGTTTAATCAAATGTTACAAATTGATGCTGGTGCGGGATTTAATCTTACACCAAAAATCAATGGTTATTTTAGCACTTATGTTGGTTTTAATAATCGAACAAATGGCTTTTCGGAAGAGTTTAGATATGGTTTAGAATATGGCTTAGGTTTTATGGATAGAAAGTTATGGGTAATTGGTCGATTGACAGGTGTTGAATCCTTTAAAAATGGTGAAACAGCAGCAACGACAACCAGTACAAGTCTTTTTGCAAATAATACGGAGTTTACAAGTTTTTCAATAGAAACCGCTTATTATGTAACAAAGAGAGTTGGTTTTTCGGCATCTTTTGCTGGGGCTTTTCGAGGAGAAATTATTGCGGCAGCACCAACATATTCGGTCGGAATATTTTTGGATTTAGGCAAATAATTAATAATAACATGTGAAAAAGTGATAACCTTCTCAAAACTTGATTTTGAGGAGGTTTTTTAGTTTTTAAATATTATAAAATCTATTATTCAAAATAAAATACAAGAAGAGATGAACGATATAGATTAGTATTTTATTAAAATAAAAACGGCAGTAATTCGAAAATTACTGCCGTTTTGAATGAATTTATTCGGTAAAATTATGGAAATAAACGACCATAACGACGAGGAAACGGAATCGTTTCACGAACATGATCCAAATCACAAATCCAACGTACCAAACGCTCTAAACCTAAACCGAAGCCAGAATGTGGAACAGAACCATAACGACGCAAATCTAAATACCAAGTAAAGTCTTTTTCGTCCAATTCGTGTTCGTCAATCTTTCTCAAAAGTATATCAATACTCGTTTCACGTTCAGAACCACCAACGATTTCTCCATAACCTTCTGGAGCTAACAAATCAACACCTTTCACATGATGCGGATCACCTTCAACTTCCTTCATATAGAAAGCCTTAATGTTTGTTGGCCAGTTATAAACCATTACTGGAGCATCGAATACACGAGTCAAAACCGTTTCGTCCGAACCACCAAAATCTTCGCCATCAGGGAAATTTTTCGCAGATTCAATCCATTGAGGAATATTACGGATTTGCTCTTCGTAAACCTTAATATCTTTCTTTAAACTATCAATTTGGTTTTGTAAATAGTTGCGTTTACCTTTCTTCACGCCACCTTTAATAGTTTTTTCATTTGCTGCAATCTTCGTTACTGCTGCTGCAATTCCGTCTTTTGCTGCTTGCAAATCTTCTTCTTGTAACGTAATCGCATTGCGACCATTTACTTCCAACTCACCACGCAAAATTTTGATAGAATCTTCGTAAGAAACACGAGGAAAAGCTTCATTCACATTTGCCAATTTAGACACATCACGACCTAAAACTTCCAACTCATGTTTTGCTTTTTCCAACACACGATTCACAACCGAACGAACAAAATTTTCAATCAAATCCATGTTCATTTCGTTTGTATAATACGCCATTTCAGGCTCAATCATCCAAAACTCCGACAAGTGACGAGGCGTTTTTGATTTTTCAGCACGGAAAGTCGGGCCAAACGTATAGATTTTTCCCATTGCCATTGCCATCGCTTCACCGTACAATTGACCAGATTGAGACAAATAAGCTGGATCACCAAAGAAATCCGTTTCAAAAAGGTTTGTTGTACCTTCACAAGCACTTCCTGTAAACAACGGTGCATCCATTTGAACAAATCCATTCTCTTGGAAAAACGCATGAATTCCCATAATAATCTGATTACGAACACGCATAATTGCCCATTGACGAGTCGAACGCAACCAAAGATGTCTTCTATCTTCTAAGAATTTAACACCATGTTCTTTTGGCGTAATCGGATAATCTTGAGTCAAATGCACAATTTCTAAACTTGAAACCTGTACTTCGTAACCACCGATTTGTCTATCATCTTTGACAACTGTTCCAGTCAAAACCGCTGAACTTTCTTGTGTCAAAGACTTCGCTGCTGCAAATTGTTCTTCACCAACTTCGTCCACATTGACGACGCATTGAGCAAAACCTGTTCCATCACGAAAGACAATAAAAATGTTTGTCTTACTTTCTCTTTTATTCGCAATCCAACCTTTTACAGTCACGGATTGTCCTTCATATTTTGAAAAATCTTGAATGTGTTGATGCATGATTATTCTGGTTACTTGATTTTGGTCGCTGGTTACTTGATGCTTGTTCCTTCAAACCTTAAATCTTCCATTATTATTAATAAAGTCGCAAAAATATTGAAATTGATTGAAAGATTCGTGTAAATCGTTGATTAATCTTGTTTTATACGTTTTCAATGCAAAATCAATATAGAATCAATGAAACCGTTTGGAGTTGATTAAAGTTTCAAAAGAAATTTTTGAATTTTTCATTTTCCATTATCAATTTTCCATTGTCAATTATTAACTATTATCTTTGCCGCCATGAAAACTACGATTTTTACATTCTTAAAAGGAATGGCAATGGGAATTGCCGAAATTATACCTGGCGTTTCAGGTGGAACAATCGCCTTTATTACAGGTATTTACGAAAAATTATTGGATTCGATTAAAGCATTTCGTCCGTCATTATTAACAACTTTAAAAAATGATGGCATCAAAGGTGTTTGGAACGAAATCAATGGAACATTCTTAGTCGCTTTGTTTGGCGGAATGGTAGTAAGTATTGTTTTGTTTACCAAATTAATCACTGGATTAATGGAAACGAACAAAGAAATGCTTTGGGCATTTTTCTTTGGTTTAATTGTCGCTTCCGCAATATTCATCGGTCGAATGATTAAAAAATGGAATCCAACGATAATCGGTATTTTATTAGCAGGTTTAGCGATTGCGTTTTATATCACGATTGCAGCACCAGCACAAGGTACAGACGCACTTTGGATGGTTTTCTTAGCTGGAATGATTGCGATTTCTGCGATGATTTTGCCCGGGATTTCTGGTAGTTTTATCCTTTTATTAATGGGAATGTATCAAATCGTTTTACCAGCAGTTTCTGCATTTATTGACGAACGTTCGATGGAAACATTTACGGTTGTTGCGGTTTTTGCAGTTGGTTGTTTGATTGGTTTGTTGACTTTCGCCAACATTTTCTCGTGGACTTTTAAAAACTATAAAGAACAAACTTTGGCTTTATTGACTGGTTTTATGATTGGTTCACTGAATAAAGTTTGGCCTTGGAGAAATGTTACAAAATATCGTGAAAATAGTAAAGGAGAAACTGTTCCATTTTTAGAAGAAAGTGTTTTGCCATCAGCTGATGATCCTACAATTATTGGTGCAATCATTTTAATGATTGTCGGTGCAGCAGTTGTTTTTGCATTGGAGCGTTTTGGGAATGAAAAATAATTGATTGTGTGATTGTGCCGTTTCTTCGTCACTGATTGTATCGCTTTGCTGATTGTGTGATTGTTAATCGAATATTCGTAAACACAATCAGCGAGGAACGAGCAACACAATCACACAATCACACAATCAAAAAAATGGACGAGAAGAAATACTTAAAGTTAGGTGATTTAGATGCGTATTTGTGGTCATTTCACTTATCAAATCATGTTTGGGATTTAATCATCAGTTGGGAATGGTTCGCAAAAAAAACAGTAGGAACGCAATTTGTAACGGCTGCTGATAGTATATCTGCTAACATCGCTGAAGGATTTGGAAGATACCATAAAAAAGATAAAATTAAATTTTATAGATATAGCCAAGGTTCACTTAAAGAGTGTTACGATTGGAATGAAAAATCAAGAAAAAGAGGATTAATTGCCCAAAAAGAATATCAACATATATTATCAGAACTTCAAAAGATTGAATCTGCATTAAGGCGATTGATTAAATTTACAAATGAAAAATTGAAATTTTGAGGATTGTGTTGCTTCGCTGATTGTATGATTGTGTCGTTCCTTCGTCACTGATTGTATCGCTTCGCTGATTGTGTAATTGTTAATCGAATATTCGTAAAAACAATCACACAATCAGCGAGGAACGAGCAACACAATCACACAATCAGCGAGGAACGATACAATCACACAATTGCGAGGAACGAGCTACACAATCACACAATCATGAATTTATACGGCTTAATCGGTTATCCGTTATCACATTCTTTTTCAAAAGGTTATTTTGCTAAAAAATTTGAAAAAGAAGGAATTGAGAATTGTTTTTATGATTCCTTTCCATTAGAAAATATTGATTTGCTTCCGCAATTATTAGCAGCGAATCCAAACTTTGTAGGCATAAATGTTACGCTCCCTTACAAGCAACAAGTCATTCCGTTTTTAGATGAATTGGATGAAAATGCTGCGGCAATTGGAGCTGTGAATACAATCAAATTCCAAGATGGAAAATTGATTGGTTTCAATACAGATGTTTACGGTTTTGAGCAATCATTATTACCAATTATTAATAAAAAATATACCGAAAAAACATCGCTTAAATCGTTGGTTTTAGGAACTGGTGGAGCAGCAAAAGCGATTTTCTACATTCTCAAAAAAAACAATCTTAATCCAACTTTTGTTTCTCGAACGGCAAAACCTAATCAATTAACATACAAGGATTTAAACAAAGAAATCATTGACGAAAGTCAAATTATTATCAATACAACGCCTTTAGGAATGTCGCCGAATATTGATACTTGTCCTGATTTACCTTATGAATTACTAACCAATAATCACATTTTATATGATTTGGTATATAATCCCGAGGTTACTTTATTTCTACAAAAAGGATTTGACCAAAAAGCAACGATTAAAAATGGTTTAGAAATGCTGCATTTACAAGCCGAAAAGTCTTGGGAGATTTGGCAAAAGTAACGTAGCACGGACATTCCTGTCCGTCATAAATTTTGGCAACGGACAGGAATGTCCGTGCTACTTAAATTATGAAATACGTCATCTACATACCAATCATCGGAAGTGCAATCTTCATCGGATTATACTTTTATGCGACCTTGATTTATCCTGGTGGTTCAAATGCTTTTCCCGATGCTGTTGGTTTTGATATGATGCACAATTATTGGTGCGATTTGATGGGAAGCAAAGCCAAAAACGGAATGGCAAATCCTGCGACTTTGATTGCTAAAATCGCCATGATAATATTGGCTTTAAGTCTAATGATTTTCTTTTTTCTATTTCCTCGATACATTCCGACAACACGATTTTGGAATAATACGATTCGTATAAATGGAAGTTTGTCGATGTTTATCGCCATTTTTATTTTCACCGCTTTGCATGATATTGTCATCATTTCAGCTGGAATTTTAGGAATTATTGCATTGGTTGGAATCTTTAAGAGTTTGGCAGCAAAACGATTGACATTTCACCTTTGGTTTGGTGTATTTACGTTGTTATTGATGCTTTTGAATAATGTGATTTACTTTTTGACGGATAATTTAACCTATTTACCGTCACTTCAAAAAATTACTTTTCTGGTTTTATTAGTTTGGGTTGTTTCTATGAATTGGATTTTTATTAGAAAAGAACTACAACATAATACAGGTATTTCTGTATCTGTCAAGTGATTATACCATACGCAAGAATATCCATACGTTTATTTGTATCTCTTTTATATAAGGAGTCTTGTTTTGTACATCAATTTTTCAAAGAACCAATTTTTTTTATGATTGCCATAATACTATGTAAATACAAATGGTGTAGTCTAATTTTTTAAGATGTTGAAAAAATAGGTTCTTTATGATTTGATTTGATGAGTAAAATTATCATGAGAGTTTATTATTTCCTTCATATTGTGATAGTCGGTGTAAAATACTTTTATTCGATGAAAATCAGTTTCAACAAAGAATTTAGTGTTTTGGAATATTTGAGTTACTTCATTGAAATAATTTTCGAGGTTAGATGTAAATATATAACAGTCTAAACCTCTAAAAATTACACCTTCTGCTTCTTTATCAAAAGCGTATTTGGGTTTATTATATAAATATTCAAATTGATAATTTAACTTATTGTAGTAGTCTAACTCTCTTAATTTCTCGTTATGAATTTCCTCTATGAAAGGATCAAAATAAAGATATTTAAGAGGAAAGTCTATTTCCATTAAATACTCGTCAAGATTTAATCCTAAAATCACTGCTTGTTGTGTGTTCCCCTTATTAGTTAGATTTTTAATTTCGTCCTCTAATTTCAATATATCGGGAGCATTGTGATATACAGAAGCGATTAGACGAAGTAAATCACCTTTAAGGTGTATTGATTTTAGTTTTTTCACTTCTTCTATGTAGGAGATTGATAGTTTTTGATTAAATCTATATACATATTTTATATAGTAACTAATAAAATTAGAATAGTGTAAGATAATGTCAAAATAAGTAAAAATACAATTTTCTAACTACAAAAGTTGCCCCATAGGTTAACCTTTAAAAACGAAAAACGCCATAAGTCATTGACTTACAGCGTTTTAATCTTAAAAACTGTGCTCCCGCAAGGGCTCGAACCTTGGACCCTCTGATTATGAGTCAGATGCTCTAACCAACTGAGCTACAAGAGCATTATATATATATCAATCATTAAAGGAAATTTTATTAAAAAAGTTCCTTATTAAGGATTGAAATGCAAAAGTACATTATTGTAATGTGGTTTGCAATAGTTATGGGAAAAATTATGAATCAATTTTAAAAAAAGTAATAAATTCATTTTTTGATTAAAAAAACCAAACATAATTAGGTAGAATTATCAAAATCAAGTAATTTTTATTGTTTTTTATTACAAAAACCTAAAAATCGTCCTTAATAAAAAGCCGTAGCATAGACAATATACTATAAAAGTTAGTTAGATTTGTTGTCACGAATAGCAAAGAAACGTAATTATACCTAATAAATATAACTAAATTATGAATCAACTACTGATTCGCATCACTGCGAGTGTATTGTTGTTATGTTTTTCTATGACAGCTTTTGCACAAATAACTATTAAGGGAAAAGTTCAAGATGAAACAAAAGAGCCTTTAATTGGTGCAAGTGTTATTATTAAAAATACAACTATTGGTGTCGTCACAGACTATGATGGTGCTTTCTCTATTAAAACTGACCAAAATTTACCACTTACCTTAACTGTTTCCTATTTAGGTTATGCAAGTAAAGATGTTGAAGTCACTTCTGTTGATGAACCATTAAAAATTGTACTTTCAGATGATGCTTTTGTAATTGATCAAGATATTGTCGTTACAGGACAGCGAATTTCTGACAAACAAAAAGCTGCCCCACTTACGGTTGAGTCAATGGATTTATTGGCTATCAAAGAAACGCCTTCCGATAATTTTTATGATGGATTAGGTTCTTTGAAAGGTGTAGATTTGACAGCAGCAAGTTTAGGTTTCAAAGTAATTAATACAAGAGGTTTTAATAGTACAAGTCCTGTTCGTTCTTTGCAAACTATTGATGGTGTTGATAATCAAGCTCCTGGTTTGAATTTTTCTTTAGGTAACTTCTTAGGTTCTTCTGAGTTAGATGTCTTGAAAGTTGATTTGATTGTTGGAGCAAGTTCGGCATTTTATGGTCCGAATGCCTTCAATGGTGTGATTGCGATGGAAACTAAAAACCCTTTTTATCAAAAAGGATTATCAGCTTCTATAAAAGGTGGAGAACGTAACTTATTAGAAACTGCTATTCGTTACGCTGATGTTTTTAAAAATAAAAATGGAGAAGAGTTTATTGGTTATAAATTCAATTTCTCATATCTAAGAGCAGATGACTGGGAAGCGGATAATTATGATCCTGTTTTTGATACAAATTCGGGGGTAGAAAACCCCGGGCGTTTCGATGCTGTTAATATTTATGGCGATGAATATCGTTCTAATATGGATCTTTCTGCTAACGCACCTTGGAATACTCCTGGATTAGGACAATTTCATAGAACAGGTTACAGAGAAATAGATTTAGTGGATTATGATACCCGAAATCTAAAAGCAAGTGGTGCAATTCATATTCGTACGAATCCTTCTGCAAAGGAAACATCTCCTGAAGTTATCTTATCTTCTAATTTTGGAAATGGTACAACGGTTTATCAAGGTGATAATCGTTTTTCATTAAAAGACATTTTATTCTTTCAACATCGAGTAGAGTTTCGTAAGACGAATAAATATTTTGTCCGTGCTTATATGACACAAAGTGATGCGGGAAACTCTTATGACCCTTATTTTACAGCATTAAGATTACAAGAAAGAGCAAAAAATAATACAGATTGGGGAAGAGATTATAATAACTATTGGAGAAGTGAAATTGAGCCTCGAATCGAAAACTTGAATTACCCTCAAATACAAATAGGAGGCATTAATCCTGATGGTTCTTTACAAATTGATTTTGATTATGATGCAGCAAATGCTTGGATTAGTCAATATCAAGATTCTATATCGTACTGGCATACCTTAGCCGAAAATAATGTAAATGCAACAGGAACAACAGGTGGTGGCAGTGCTTTCCTTCAACCAGGTACACCAGAGTTTGAAGCTGCTTTTAACGAGATAACATCAGCATTGTCTAATGAAGAAGAAGGTGGAACACGATTTTTTGATAATTCTTCGCTGTATCATGTTCATGGTGAATATAAATTTGAACCAGAATGGGCAGATTTCATCAAAGTTGGAGCAAACTTTAGGCAGTATAGTCCTGTTTCAAGAGGAACAGTGTTTTATGATACAGCGAACATCGTAATTACAAATCGAGAGTTTGGTAGCTATGCAGGAATCTCGAAGAAAGTAGCAGATGATAAAGTTACTTTAAGTGCAACGGTTAGAGCTGACAAAAATCAAAACTTTCAATGGTTAGTTTCTCCCGCAGCTTCTATTGTTTGGAAACCTTCTGCTGGCAATTATTTCAGATTATCTTTCTCTTCTGCAATTCGTAACCCCACATTGACGGATCAGTATTTAAATTTGAACGTTGGTCCTGCGATATTAGCAGGTAATTTGAGTGGTGTCGATAGTTTAATTTCAATAGAATCATTTGGTAATTATAGAAACAACTTAAATGTAGATACGATTGAATATTTCAATATTGATGCAGTGCGACCGGAACGAGTAAGAACGTTCGAAATTGGTTATCGTACGACTTTATTCAATTCACTCTATGTAGATGCAGGTTATTACTTTAATGTTTATAATGATTTCTTAGGTTTTAATATTGGTATTGATGCGGAGTTTGATGCTGTGACTGGAACACCTACAGATTTTCAAGTCTATCGTTATTCAGCAAACTCTATCAATCAAGTCACAACACAAGGTTTTGCGATCGGATTAAATTATTACTTTGAAAAATACTTTATGTTAGGAGGAAATTATTCTTGGAATCGCTTGAATAGCGATACAGAAAATGATCCAATTATACCAGCATTTAATACACCAGAACATAAATTCAATCTTAATTTTTCAGGAAGAGATGTGAAGATTGATTTAGGAGGTCGTACTATCAAAGGCATTGGATTTAATGTAAATTATAAATGGATTCAAGGTTTTTTATTTGAAGGTTCGCCACAGTTTACAGGACTAATTCCTTCTTACGATTTATTAGATGCACAAATCAATTATAAAGCAACATCAATTAATACAACATTTAAAATTGGTGCATCAAATATTTTAAACAATTTACAGTTTCAAACTTACGGAGGTCCGAGAATTGGACGTTTGGCTTATTTCTCTGCTGTTTATGAATTTAAAAAGAAGTAAAAAACATAGTTAATGGTTTTGGTAGTTTTGATAGTTTAAAAATTTTTAGTAGTTCTAATAATATAAAAAAAAGAAAGAACTATTGAACTATTTAAACTACAAAACTACTTAAACAAAATATACATTTATTAAAATTTAAATTATGAAAAAGATTTTGACACTTACGGCAGTGTTCTGCTTTTTGGCAACTGCTATTTTTGCTCAATCTCGTTATGTTGATGAAATATTCACAGATGTAACAGTAACGAGTGATGTTCCTTACGGACAAAATTATACGGTTCTAACTTGGGCAACTAGCGGTAGTAGTACCTTACAGACTTTAGTAATGGATTTTTATGAACCAACAGGCGATACGGAGGCAGAACGACCTTTAGTAATATTATTACACACAGGTAACTTCCTACCAAATCCACAGAATGCTGGAACAACAGGTACAATGAGAGATTCTGTTATAGTAGAATTTGCGAATCGCTTAGCAAAAATGGGGTATGTTGCAGCAGTTGCGGATTACCGTACTGGTTGGAATCCTGCTGCACCATCACAAGAAGAGCGTGCATTGACATTGATTCAGGCTTCTTATCGTGGTATGCAGGACACTCGTACATGTATTCGTTTCTTTAAGCAAGATTATGCTATGAATAATAACTCTTACAATGTAGATACAAGTAGAATTACTGTATTTGGTCAGGGTACAGGAGGTTATATTTCATTAGGTACTGGTAATCTTGATGATTACAACGAAATTCTACTTCAGAAATTTATTACACAAGCAAGTGGTCAGCCTGTACCGATGATTGTAGAATCCATCAATGGTGATATTTATGGTACAAGTACAGGAGTTATTCCTACAGGATTCGGTTTACCGTTTGAGGGAGATACGCTTTGTATTCCGAATTATGTTGACTATTCTTCTGATTATCAATTAACTGTAAATGTTGGTGGTGCTTTAGGTGATACATCTTGGATTGATGAAAACTCTACTCCAATGATTTCTTTCCAAACACCAAAAGATCCTTTTGCTCCGTATATGGAAGATGTTCTGATTGTACCGACAACTGGTGATTTAATTGTAGAAGTACAAGGTGCAGGATTAATCATACCAAAAGCAAATGAATTGGGTGTTAATGACATTATGAAAGCTGCATTCTATAATGATCCTTACACAACAGCTGCTAATGCAGTAAATGGTGGAAACGAAGGTTTATATCCAATGTATCGTCCAACTTACCCGAATCCACAAGATCCAACTGATCCAATTACAGAAGGTTCTCCTTGGGATTGGTGGGATGCTGCTTATTGGTCACAAATTCCTCATCCAAGTTGTCCATCAGGTGTACCAGTTAACTTGTGTAACTTTCATACAATCAACAGTATCAATAATCCTGATATGTCAGCGACAAAAGCAAGAACTTATATTGATACAATTATCGGTTATTTTGCACCTCGTGCTTGTGCTGTTTTGGATTTACCTTGTTCTACAGTATCGACTGAGCCTATCGTTAGTGATAATGTTCAGTTATTAGTTGCTCCAAATCCTGCAAACGAATATGTACGTTTCACGTCAAAAGCTGGTGAGCAAATTTTGAGTATTGAATTATATGACTTAAATGGTCGTTTGGTTCAAAACCATTATAATATTAATAACGCACAGTTTGATTTAAATAGAAATGGATTGACGACAGGTTTATACTTTGCGAAAGTTCGTTTTGAAGATGGTATCACATCTGAAAAAATAATGTTTGAGTAATATCTGAATTAGAAATATTCAAACAAAAGATGGTTGGTTATAAAACCATACCTAAACCAAATCAAGGGCTTCGATGAAAATCGAAGTCCTTTTTTGTTTAATGCAAATGTTTTAAGTCAAATAAATTCATTCAAAACGTTATTTCAATATGAACATCAATATGACGAAAACCAAATACGGTACAAACACTAAGTTTTTTTAGTATATTCGCTACCTCACAAATCAAAATTATGAAAATAGTAGCTACATTAATAGCCAGTATGTGCTTGATATTTATATCTATTACTGAGATAGTAGCTCAAAGTAATATTGGTTTACCAATTATTAAAAACTACCTTAAAGAAACCTATCAAGGAGGTTTACAAACATGGGAAATTCAGCAAGATAAATCTGGTCGATTATATTTTGCAAATAACGATGGATTGCTCATATTTGATGGTACAAACTGGCAAAAAATAAGAGTTAGAAATAATACGATTGTTCGTTCTCTTTTGATTGATGATGATAGAATATATGCGGGATCTCAAGGTGATTTTGGTTATTTTGAACCTGATGAAACTGGAACACTACAATATTTTTCATTAAAGGAATTATTAAAAACAGAACATCAAAATTTTGCTGATGTATGGGATATTGTCCAAATCAAAAAGGAAATTTACATCAGAACAACTAATAAAATTCTTAAATATATTCCTAAGGAAAATAGAATTAAAGTTATTGATACAAATAAAACTTTTGAGTATTTAACTCAAGTAAATAACGCCATTTATATTCATAATTATCAGGATGGAATTACCAAAATTATAAAATCAAAGCCCAAGCCATTACCAAATACAACGGTATTAAAAAATGCCATTGTTACGAGTATTATAGATTTAAATGATAGTACATTATTAGTGTCAACACTCAAAAATGGTCTTTATAAATACTCGAATAATACATTAACAAAATGGGCAATCAATCCAATTATTGAGCAGAATCGTATTAATGCTATCGTTAAAATTAATGCTAACGAAATTGCTATTGGAACATTAAGTGGTGGATTATTTATTTTGGATTTGTCCGGGCGAATTATGCGTCAAATTGATGTCGAACATGGTTTGCAGAGTAATGATATTTTGGAAATTCATAAAGATGGAAATGGTAACCTTTGGTTGGCATTAAGTAATGGAATTGATTATGTTGAAATCAATTCTCCATTTTCTATCATTGAACCCGACGGAAACTCAAGAGGTACAGGTTATGATGTTAAGATTCACAACAACCATATTTATTTTGGCACATCAAATGGTTTATATGCCGCTGATTGGAAAACCTATTATAACCCTTTTCAAAATAAACAATTTGAATTAATTAAAAATACAAAAGGACAAGTTTGGAGTCTGGATATTCATAAAGGGGAATTACTTTTGGGTCATCATGAAGGAACATTTAGAATCGAGGCGAAACAAGCGGTAAAGTTGTCTTCGTTACCCGGTAGTTGGACTTCTATTCGTTTACAAAAGACTGATAATCAACTATTGGAAGGTAATTATAACGGGCTTAATCTTTATAAATTTGAGAATAATCATTGGCAGTTTCAGCAAAAAATCAGTAATATGATAGATGAATCTTGTCGTATCATGGCACAAGATGCTGCTGGAAATGTTTGGATTGGTCATCCGTATAGAGGTGTTTATAAAGTGAGTTTGGATATTGGACAAAAGCGAGTGAAAGATGTAAAATTGTATAATTCAAAAGATGGTTTTCCGTCTGATTTTATTCTTGTTTTTAAGATTGGTGATGCGGTTATTTTTACATCTGATACGGGAGTTTATGAATATAATGCACAAAAGGATAAGTTTGAATTGTCAACTAAATGGACTGAATTTATTGATTCGACCAGTCATGTTCAGACATTAATAGAAGATAGTGATGAAAATATTTGGTTTGTGATTGATGGAGAAGTTGGTGTTTTTTGGTCAAAAGATTTGGGAATTGAGAAAGAATTAAAGAAACAGGTATTTCCTCAATTGACGAATCGGTTAGTCGGTGGTTTTCAACTGATTTATCCTTATGATGATGAAAATGTATTTTTTCCTTTAGAACGAGGATTCATGCATTTTAATCCAAAAAAATATAGTCAACAAGACTCTCATTTTAATGTGCATTTGAAACAAGTCACTTTAGGGGATTCTAACGTTGTTTTTGGTGGTTGGCAAACGGAAAAGTGGGAAATTCCAGAATTTACGGTGCATCAAAATTCCTTCACATTCACTTACGGAGCTTCAGATTTTAGTAATTTACAAAGTACAACTTATCAATATTATTTAGAAGGTTTGGAAGAAGATTGGTCGCATCGAACCTCCAAAACAATAAAGGAATATACTAACTTAATGCCTGGCAAATATGAATTTAAGCTAAAGGCAATAAATGCGAATGGACAAGAAGCAACCGTCAAAACATTTAAATTTATAATTTCTCCACCTTGGTATAGTTCTTTGGTGGCCAAGTTATTTTATCTGTTTCTTGGTATTGCTCTTTTGATTGGTTTGGTTTTCATCCCTCGTAGACAATTTGAACAAGAAAAAGCAATTTTGAAAGAAGAACAGGAAAAAACTTTGCAAGAAAAGACTGCAGAACATCAAAAAATATTGGAAAAAAGTGAAGCTGAAATTTCTAAATTACAACGAGATAAGTTAGAATCCGAAATCCAATTTAAGAATCAAGAGTTAGCGATAACTACAATGAATTTAGTTCAAAAAGGAGAATTTCTACTCAAATTAAAAGAAGAACTCAACAAAATATTAAACGGTACAAATGAGCCAAAAACAAAAAAAGATATTCGTAAAACAATTAAATTACTGAATCAAAATGCAGAACTCGACAAAGATTGGGAACAGTTCGCTCAACATTTTGATCAAGTTCATGAAGATTTTCTAAAACGACTTCGAGAAACTTATCCACAGTTGACACCAAAAGATCAGCGATTGTGTACATATCTAAAAATGAATCTTTCTACGAAGGAAATCGCTCCATTGTTGAATATTTCGGTTCGAGGTGTAGAAATCAGTCGCTACCGTTTGCGTAAAAAAATAGAATTATCAACGGAAACGAATTTAAATGAATTTATGATGAATTTTTAGAATTTGAACGCTGAAATGGAAAAACGCTGGAATTTAAAGAATAATTTTATTGAAGTTTTTTAGAATGTAGCTGTATAATGTAACAAACTCTGTTTTAGAATTTTCACTTTTGGCTTTTATTGTTTTTAACAATTTATACAATTCTTCTTCTGTACGAATGGCTTGAAATTGTGATTTTAAATCATCTATAATTTTTCGTCTTTTGAATATCAATTTTGACCGTTTCAAATCACATTTTTTAATAACATATTGACAACGTTCGTTTTCAGATTCAACCGTTCCGTCTTTTTGATAAACAAAATCAAGCGTAAACCCTTCTAACTCAGGATGAATGAATTTTGGTAATTCTTCTTGATTATAACTTTCTGTTAATGAATGAATTGTATCAATTTCGCTACCTCGAATTTCATTGATTTTTGTTCCTAAAATCTCGAAGTGTTTTCCTTTATTTTCATTACAACCTTTGCAAGCAGGTAATAAATTATCGTAAGAATAAGCCAACCAATAATAGATAGATTTCGGGCGAAAATGCTCAACGGTTAAGTCATTATCAAATGACTTGTTACAATTTTTTTTAGGTAATTTTATAGTCTGTTCACAAAATGCACATTTGTTATGGTAGGCTTTTCGCAATGCTTTCCGAATATCATTTTCTTGATAATATTTTTCATATCGTTTGCCTAACCATTCCTTATTGTCGATTAATTCATTTCTACGTTTCTGTGTCGTTTCATTATTCAAAACATCAGGAACATTGTGAGAATATGGATTTACTTTTATCATAAAACAGGGAAAAGTTTTTAGTTTTCAGCCATTATTTTTTTAATCATATCATCAATCGAAGTAGGTGAAATATAGACTTTCCCAGACTTTTTCAAGCGTTGATATTCTTCGTCAACCAATTTGCGTAAGCGACCTAAACGAAAATCATCAGACAAATCAGAGTTTTCTGCAAAACGCATTGCAGCACTTTCGACATCAAACAAAGGCGATGTAATCAAACCATTTAACATCAAATCCGATAATTCACTACATTGATATTGATCACTGATTTTCGTAATTCCATCTTCTTTATACAAGCGATAAACAACCGCTTTTTCATCCGCATTTAGAATGATAATCGGACTATGTGTTGTGAAAATAAATTGAATTTTTGGAAACCAAGTTCTTAGTTTTTGCACCAAAGTCGCTTCCCATTTTGGATGCAAATGCAAACCAACTTCGTCCACCAAAACAACACCATGAAAATCCCTTGTATCCGTAACTTTCGGTTGATTATTTGCCAAGCGGCTCACCAAATCACAAACCCAAATCAATATTGAACGATAACCGTCAGACAACTGTTCAAACTTCACATTTTCACTTCCACGTTCTGTAAATCGAACTTCATCAGCAGTAACTTTTATCGTGACTTTCTTTTCTAATAAATCATTCAACAAGTCTTCAGCTTTCTTCAAATTCAGAAAATCATCAACATTTTCTTCATTCGCTTGACGCTCCAAATCCTTTGTATATAAGCGTTGTAGCCAACTTGTCGGTTCTCGCAAAAACGCATCTTTTTTGAATAAAGTCATATAACCATATTCATCTGTATCCGCATTATTTTCCTGTCGATTCACACCATAAGCAAAGATATTTTCCAAACAACTATGAGCTTCTTTGAATTTATACTTTTGCTTATTCGTATCTTCTGCGAATAATTCTAAGTCAGCGTTTTCTTTCGCTTGTTGATGAATAATTCCTGTAATTTCTAAATCTGCATTTTGAATTTGTTGCCACTTTGCAGCCATCAATATTGCTTGTAATAACAAGGTTTTTCCATCACCATTTTCACCCAAAATATAGATTTCTTTTTTGTTATAAATCTTATTAAGCGTAATATCTTTTATCGTATAATAATTTTTGATTTTGACGTTTTTCAAATACGCTTTTGGAACATCATTTTTTGGTCGTAAACGAGTTTCTTTTGCTTCTTGAATCACTTTATTTAGAAGTTGGTGAATGTGTTCTGGTTTTTTTAAGAGAATGGGATGAGTATTTGGTGGAAGTTTGAATTCATTATTAATAAAATCTATTTGATCTTCTAAACAAAATAATACTGATGACATATTTGTTTCTAAATAATGAAAAAGATTAATATTAGAATCTTCATTTGTCATGAAAATGACATTATAGCCTTTAACATCCATGATAACTTTTCTATTTTGACTAGTGGTACTACTCAAAAGTCCGATAGCCATATCAATATTTGATAAGAAGACTTCAGTAAAAGTTTTATTGAATGAATTAGCAAATTCGTCAATCCAAAATGTAATGTCTTTATTAAGTTTTTCTACTATAACTTTAAAGCCAAAAAAAGGCTCATAATTATTTTTATAAGACGTTTGTTGTATCCCTAAAATTTGTTGTCCTGATGGTATATATTGAATATTCTGAATTATTGTAGATTTATAAATTTGTTTCGACCTTTTATTTATTACTTTATAATATTCTTTTAAGCTAAACCTATCCACATAAACCTCCATTTTCTCATTACTCGACAATTCCTCAAAACCATCAGGTTTATCCCAAATTTCTTCTATCACATCATCCGTCCAAATAATATCTTTAAAGATTTCATTGAAAAAAAACAAGTCAATCACCAAAAGAATATTTTGGTCTTTAAATATTTTTTTCAATAAACCATAAGCCTTAAAATCCTGCGGATTGTCAGCATCAAAAATATATTTGGATAAATCTTTCGCCATTGTTTGTTGTTAAAAACACCTTATGAAAATAGATAATACAACAAAATAAATAAATTTATGCTGAAATCCATAAGTACAACTTATGGTTATTTATATTTAACTTTTTTCAAGGTTATTTTTTTAGACCTTTTCAGAACGCTGGAAGCGTTCAATATGATTAACCACAGGCTATACCTGTGGAACTTCTCCCTAAAACTTGACGGAAACCCAAAAATAACCTATCTTTAAATTCATTTAAGGAAAATAGGAAAGTAACAAAATGATATTTTTTCAATCATGTTCTCACGATGATTGAACTCCATACATTTATTCTTACAAAAAAGGGCAACTTAACCACCGAAATTTCGGGGTAGAGACTTAACACTTTATCACGAAAATATCGGAACATACAACTCATCGCTGAGCAATCGAGATTAAAACTCACACATAAAATACCATTAGTTATGAATAAAAAAATTACGCTATTCATAGTGCTTCTATTTTCAATCATTCAACTTTCCGCAGCAGATTATTACTGGGTTGGTGGAGCTGGTAACTGGACTGATTGGCAAAATCACTGGGCTACAACTTCTGGCGGAATACCTGGAAGTCATATTGTTGTACCGAACCCATTTGATGATGTTCACTTTGATGCTAATTCGGGATTTACGCCTGGCAATAATACTGTCACAATAAATACACCTAATATTTTTTGTAAAAATATGGATTGGACAGGTGCGACAAATTCACCGAATTTTATCTCTACACAGGGCGTAAATTCAACTTGGAACGTCTATGGTTCTATCACCTTTATTCAAAATATGGATTTTTTCTTTGATGGAAAAATTCATTTCTTGGCAACAAACGAGTATCACACAATCACTTCCGCTACTCAACATTTTGATGGAAAATTATGGTTTGATGGATTAGGCAGCAATTGGGCAATTCAAGATTCAATGTCAGCGAATATTGTAGAATTAATTGAAGGAGATTTTTTTAGTAATGGTCATGCTATTCGTTTAGATACGTTTGTTGCCGCTACGATTTCAATGACCATTGATACCTTGCATTTAGGCAATTCTAATATTTATTTATACGATGCTGGCAGTCGATTCACCATAAATGCAACGAGTACAAGTCCGATTCCGAATACACAAATGTTATTAAATACAAATTTGGATAACACAAATTTTTATTATAATTACGATATTCAACTGACCGAAAATAGAATTCTATACCTCAATTTGATTGATAATGCAAATATAAATTCTGTTCATTTTTATCAACCGTCACAAGCCACAATTCCACAATTAGGAAGTGCATTAGATTCTATTTTAGGGAATAATCAAGTCAATATTCAAACGGTTCATTTACATAATAAATCGACGATTTCTTATACCTTTTCTACACAAACAACGACTGATTTGATTACAATTGATTCGGTCTTTACTTACAACAATGCTACATTTGGCGGAAGCCAATACAACGATTATATTTCTGATTGTAATTGTAATTATGTCGTTTTAGAAAAAGATAATTCTGGCGTTTTCACTGGTGATTATGGAACAGTTCATTTTAAGCAAAATGGCGAACTTGCTAATGGTTTTTTCGATGATGTCACGATTGAAGGCAATGCGTTAATTACATCTAAAGCACCGTTAAATATACCAACCTTTAACGGTACAATCGTTGGAAATGCACACCTTTTTCAAGACGGTAGTATACTAAAGGACGAACCAAATCATCCATTACAGTTTGATACTTTAAAACTAACAGAAGAACATATTTACTACTTTTTAGATACAATTACCTTTACACAAAATGGCTGGTTAGATGCTGTCGGTACGTGTCACAAACCAATTATGTTTAAAGGTGCTGCATATAATGCTCAATTTATTTTTGATGCCGCTTGTGATACAATTCGTTGCGAACACACCATTTTGGAAGGAAGTCGAGGTACAGGTGTTGCAGATTTTTTAGCAATAGCTGGACAAGATAAAGAAGGCAATTCAAACTGGAATTTTTTTCCTCCTACACCACGGACTTTATATTGGGTTGGTGGCGACGGAAACTGGGATGATTCACAACATTGGTCATTAAGTTCTGGTGGAACTGGCGGCGAATGTCTACCAACGATTTACGATGATGTATTTTTTGATAATGGTTCTGGTTTTATAAATGGCGATACGGTTCGTGTCAATATTCCTCGTGCGTTTTGTAAATCTATGGATTGGACGAATGTGAGTAATTCGCCTGTTTTTCATATTCCGAGTGGCAATGATTTATATATTCATGGTTCATTGACTTTTGTACCGAATATGGAAACCTATACACCAGGAACAGTTTGGTTTTCTGCAACAACTGGCGGAAATACCATCACGACAAGTCATCATCATTTTGATAATGAAGTCAAACTACAAGGAAAAGGTGGCGACTGGTCATTACAAGATTCAATGTCAGTTTATACTTTTCGATTAATCGAAGGTGATTTTTATAGCAATACAAATTCTATGCGTTTAGGCTTTTTCTATGCCGATAAGAGTCCGACAACTGTTGATACTTTAGATTTATATCATTCTAATGTTTATCCATATTTAGATGGTAGTATTTTTAAAATATATGCTAATTACAATGGTTTTCAGAATCGATTAAAAACAGATTTAAACGCAACGAATTTTTATTTTACAGCAATAAGTTCAAGTATTAGAACCTTAGATTTACGACTGGCAGATACCGCTTATATTGGTGAAGTCATTTTTTTAGGTGGCGGTACAGGAACGTATGATTACCTTAAAGGAAATGGCGAAGTATATATTGATTTGGCAGAATTCTATTATCCTTCTCGGGTACAACACAGCGAAAATCCAACAACAACGGATTTGATTCATATTGATACGACTTTAGTACATTCGTTAGGCGTTTCGGAGGTCGAAAGTTGTGATTGTAATTATACTGAAATAGATGGTGAAGGTCACGTTCATTCTGGTTTATATAATATTGTTATTATACACGGAGAAGCCAAGATTTTTAATGGACACTTTAATTTTGTTTCTGTTGGAAATGAAGCGGAAGTTTACACGCATTTCCCAGGTATTCCAACCGAACCTGGGCGACAAGATAATTTTGAAGGTACATTTATCGGTTATGCAGACTTAAAAGATGATGGGTTTCTACAACAAGAAGTATTAGCTTATCCTTTACAATTTGATACCTTAAAACTCAATCCGGGTAAGTTATACGAAGTTCGAGATACCGTACACTTTACACAAAATGGCTGGTTAGATGCTGTTGGTTTTTGTGATCAATACATTACGATAAAATCACAAATTCCAAATATTCCATATATTATTAATTCATTATCCGATACAATCAATGTCAATTATACTATTTTAGAATACAGCACAGGAATTGGAAATGCCGACTTTATTGGAAACAATACCATTGATAATGGCGGACTAACAAATTGGATAATCAATCCGCCTCAACCTCGAACCTTGTACTGGGTTGGTGGAAATGGAAACTGGTCAGACCCACAACATTGGTCGCTACAATCTGGCGGAACACCTGGCGAATGTATGCCAACATTAGAAGATGATGTTTTTATCGATGCAAATGCAGGATTTGCTCCAAATGATTCCGTGATTATTGATATAGAATTATCCTATTGTAAAAATATTGATTGGACAAATGCACCGAATAATCCAATTTTTATGACTTATCGGAATGATGCAACTTTTTTTGTGAATGGTTCATTGACTTGTATTAACAATATGGATTTTGCATACCATAACGATATGGAATTTGTATCCGACACCAACGGTAATACAATTACCTCTGCCAATCAATATTTTGTCTGTGATATTATCTTTAATGGTGAAGGAAATTGGACATTATTAGATTCAATGTCTGCTATAAATATTGATATAGATGAAGGTGATTTTTATAGTAATCAACAATCATTATACGTCAGTAAATTTACTGTAAAACCAAGCAATGGCTCAACAACTTTAGACAGTTTAAATCTCGAAAATTCTAATATTTATATTTATACATCAGGTGGACGAGTCGATATTTTTGGAGATACAACCTTTGGTTTTGCCAATTATTTGCACACTAATTTAAATAATACCAATTTCTACTTCACCTCAATGGCAACAAATTTTGGGCGACAATTATCATTAGTATTAATGGATTCCGCCTTTGTCAACGAAGTCATTTTTTACGGTACAAATCAAGCAACAGCAATAGATGTCGTCGGTTTGAATAGTTATGTAGAAATGAATCTTTTGGAATTACATCGAACGGCTTTTGTCGGTTTTACCAATAA
>JBGCFH010000099.1:0-7774 GCA_045106825.1 Saprospiraceae bacterium
CTTTATGATTCTATGTGGTTTACAGTAGCGGCTGCTTTAGCTGCCGTATGAGTTTGTGATATTTTCGGCAGCCCCGAGGACTCGGGGCCGTTACTTAGCATCAAAATATTCAAAACCACGTAAAATCATAAAGAACCAATTTTTAATATAATTAAGTAGCACCTCTCTAATAGGTATTATAGTCGGTTTTCACGTTTAATTCTGATAAATCAAAGTATACACGTAGGTCTAAAAATCAAAAATTAACCATTTAACCTATATTTCAAGTCATATTTTTTTGATAAATGTTAAATTTTCTAATAATTTAGGATTCTCTTTCTTTAGGATAATTGGAAATAATGTAACTTTGTTAAGAGTAAATTGGCATTACATTATTAAAAAACAATATTTAAACTTGTTCATCTCTTTAAAACAAAATCTCATCTTTATTTTAAAATCTTTTATTTACGTTTTACAATTTTATGATTAAATTTAGAATCATTTTCATGAAAAAATTCTTTGGATTAAATTACTAATTACATATAAATCTTAAATTGAATTTGAAACAATTTTAATAATTTACACATAACAGATATAAATTTTTATGAAACAATTTTATTTAAATTACACGTTTGCATTTATTCTAAGTTTATGCTTCTTAGGAGCAAATGCACAAATTACAATCGGTTCAGGTACTAATGAGGGACAAAGGATGCCGATTGAAGCATTTTATGGTTACACTTATTCACAGTCTATTTATTTGCAATCTGAGATTGGTGCATCTGGTAATATTACTACTTTAAGCTGGTATTTTAGTGGAACAACAGCTTTACCTAATTCACAAGACCTTGTGATTTGGATAGGGCACACAACGAAGACCAGTTTTACAGGTGTTACAGATTATGTGGATACAACAATGATGACTCGTGTTTATACAGGTGCATTAGGAGTACCTACTGGTCCCGGTTGGATTACAGTTACACTTGACAATGCTTTTAATTATAACAATACAGATAATTTAGTTATCGCAGTTGATGAAAATACAGTAGGATGGGATTCTTCTCTTGATGATTTTTATTGTTCAAGTGTGACAAATGATCGTTCGCTTGTTTTCTTTGAAGATACTAATAATCCTGATCCTGGTGTTCCTTCTGCAGGTAATCAAGTAACATCAGCTTTTATTCCAAATCTCATCTTAGGCGGGATTCAACAAGCATGTCCTGCAACTACGGCGTTGAATACTTCTAATATCACAACAACTTCAGCTACTTTAGGTTGGACAGAAAACGGAACAGCTACAACTTGGAATGTTGAATATGGTGCAGCAGGATTTGCACAAGGAAGTGGAACTACTGTAACAGGAACAATGACAAATCCTTATGTCATAACTACGGGCTTGATGGCAAATACGACTTACGAATTTTATGTACAGGCAGATTGTGGTGCAGGTTCTACAAGTCTTTGGACAGGCCCTTTCTCATTCACAACACCTTGTGCAGCTTACATGCCACCTTATTTAGAAGACTTCTCTAATGGAGCACCTCCAAATGCTTGTTGGAATGAAGCAGATGCAGGTAATGCGACAACTGGTCCAACAAATTTTGGTGGAGGACAATGGCTTTCAAAGACCTTCCCTAATGGAACAACTGCTGCAAGTATTAATTTATACTCAGACTCCAGAAGTGACTGGTTATTATCACCAGATTATGATTTAACAACTGGTGGTCCTTATCAGTTAGAATATGATTTCGGTGTTTTTAATTACAATTCGTCAACAGTTGGAAATATGGGTTCTGATGATACGGTACAAGTATTCATCTCCACAGATGCTGGTTTAACATGGACTTCTTTAAAAATGTATGATAATACTTACGTAACACCAGCTGGTGGTGCTGGTGAATTGATTGATTTAACGGCATATTCTGGTAATACCGTAAGATTTGCTATTTGGGGATCAGAAGGTATGGTTGATGATATGGAAGATGTTGATGTCTATGTTGATAACTTTTGGGTAAGAGCAACACCTGCGTGTATAGAACCTTCAGCTTTAATGGCTTCTAATATCACATTTACCAGTGCAGATTTATCTTGGACTGCAGGAGGTACAGAGACATCATGGGAAGTAGAATATGATACTACTGGATTTATGCCAGGTACAGGTACATCAATAGTTACAAGTGCTAATCCGTATTCTATTTCAAATTTAACAGCATCTACATCTTATGACTTTTATGTAAGAGCTATTTGTGGACCTGGTGATACAAGTGTTTGGGTAAGTGCAAGTTTCTTTACAGGTTACTGTACTCCAGCTCCTACTTCTGTTGACGGTGACGGAATCACGAACGTAACAATGGGTGGCGTAAACAACACAACTCTTGCCGAAAATGGAAACTATGGTGATTATACGGCTCAGATAGCAACTGGTAGTCAAGGTGGTGTTTTCCCGATTGATATCACCGTATCAACTGGTATTTATGACTATGATTTATGGGCTTGGGTTGATTGGAACAATGATTTAGATTTCACTGACGCTGGAGAAGAGTACTATTTAGGAGCATCATTAGGAACATTAAATGGTTCAATCACCATTCCGGCTACGGCAATTGGTAATTATAGAATCAGAATTGGTGGTGCAGATACTGGCTTAGGTTCAACACCGCCTGCTAATCCTTGTTATACAGGATCATGGGCAGCCTTTGAAGATTACACGTTGAATGTTATAAATCTTCCTGCAGATGATGCAAGTATTACAGCAGCAGCAGCAGGTAACTGTTCAGATATGGAAACTGTCGCTGTGAATATTACGAACTTTGGAACAAATACTGTAACATCAGTTGATGTATCTTATAGTGTAAATGGAGCAACTCCTATTACTGAAACTTGGACAGGAAGTATCGCAACAAATGAAGATTCAGCTTATGTTTTCACTACAACATTTGATGCCTCTGTACCTGGAAACTACGAAATCAAAACATGGACGTCATTACCAAATGATTTGGTAACTACAAATGATACTATTACAATTACAGTTACTTCTGATACAATTTATACAACTACATTTAGCCAAAATTTTGAAGGTTCACCTTTAGTTTTAACAGGTTGGGCAACTGATGGAGATGGCGGTTTAACTTTAGGTCATGATGCACCTTCGATTGTATTTTCAGACAACCTTTGGTCAAGTGATTTATCTATGACACTTATTTCTCCAAAAGTTAGTGGAATTAATGCAGATGATAAATTAAGATTATCTTATAGATATGTGGATTATGCAACAGCTGCACCTTATTCTGCAGCTACTTTAGGTACAGGTGATACCTTAAATGTATTTATTTCTACAGATTGTGGTGATAACTTTACATTGATTGGACAAGTACACGCAGGTAATCACACACCGACTATGATGATGACACCTATTGAATATGACCTTTCTGCTTATGCAGGTTCGACTATCCGTTTTGCGGTTTTTGCTACTTGGGGAACAGGTGATTATTTCCTTGATGTTGATGACTTCTACATTGGTGCAGGTTTGACTGATTCTGTTAGTACAATGAATGTAAATTGTTTTGGAGAAGCAGATGGCGAAGCAACAGCTATGGTTGCAGGTGGAACTGCGCCATATACTTATATGTGGTCAAATGGAGCAACTACTGCTACGGCAACTGGCTTAGGTGCAGGTACTTATTCTTACACAGCAATGGATACAATGGGTTATTCAGTTTCTGATACGGTAATTATTACAGAACCAACTGCTTTAGCGATTTCAATGTCAGCAGTTTCAGATACGAATACTCAAGCGGTTGGTAGTGCGACAGCAATGGTAACAGGTGGTACAATGCCTTATACTTATACTTGGAATGGAACAGTTGGTTCAAGTGATTTAACAGCTTTGACAGCAGGAACTTACACGGTAGAGGTTACAGATGCAAACGGTTGTATGGCAACTGATTCTGTCGTGGTAGAAGATGCTGTAAGTACATATGGTATTGAATATGTAACGAATGTATCAATTTACCCGAATCCAACACGAGGAAATACAGTGATTGATTTAGAATTATCTCAAAATGCAGATATTGCTATTTCAGTATTCTCTATAACTGGTGTTTTAATACAAGATTTTGGTAAAGAAAATACAAGTCATGTAACACACCAAATTGATTTGTCAACTTACGCTGAAGGTATGTATTTAGTACGTTTTGTTGTTGATAATCAAGTAATTACTAAAAAATTATTAATAACAAAATAATATAATTTTTTTAGATTAAAAAAAGCGGCTAACGAAAGTTAGTCGCTTTTTTTATACTTGTGTCTGCCATTTTTAAATTACAAATGAAATCAGCACTTTTGACTTCATTTACCATGGATTTGAAAATGCAGGATTATTTATAAAAGCAGTATCTGTCAGTGTTTTCATATAATTAATAATATCTTCTTTTTCTTGTTGTGTAAATCGAATCGGAGCGACTGTCGGATTATTAATTCTTGCTCCCAAAATTCCATCAATATTTGGCGATTCTTTTAGATGTTCTCCATAATGATCAATTACTTCTTCCAATGTTGCAAAACGTCCATCGTGCATATAAGGTGCTGTCAGTTCGATATTTCGTAAGGAAGGCGTTCTGAATTTTCCGTTATCACTAATATTTCCATTAATTGCACCTAAACCTAAATCTGGAAAATTTAATAAATTCTGTGTTTCCGTCAATCCGTTATTTACAAACGCATTATTAGTAAACAATCGCCCACCTTTATGACAATGCAAACATTCCTTATCTACTAATGAATCAATTTGCCCAGTTGATGATGCAACGTATTGATTTTCAGAGTTAAACAGAATATTTCCACGTTGCTCTGAATCTGTCAAAAATGGTCGAGGAGCGTTTGGCACTAAGCCCAAACTTCTGTCCCATTTCGATTCCGAAGTAACCATTGTACGAATAAATTGAGCCAATGCTTTTCGAGCTAATTCATCTGTGATTTCTCCTTTTTTCTCTATTCCAAAAGCTTCTCTAAACCAAGTCGGATATTGTGAATGACGTTTCAATTTAAACGTTACATTTTCCAATGATTCATGTAACTCAATTGGACTTGTGATTGGAATAATCGCCTGTTCTTCCAATGTAATCGCCGAAGCATCCCAATTCAAACCATTCGCTACGAATGCTAAATTAAATAACGGCGGCGGATTTCGAGTTCCTACAACACCATCAATTCCCACATTTACCGCCAATTCATCTGCAAACGCAAACGCTTGTTTATGACAACCTTCACACGACATCGTACTATCTCCAGACAATATCGGATCATAAAATAACTTTCGCCCAAGTTCAATACCTTCCGCAGTCATTGGATTATCGGCTGGAATAATTGGATTTGGAAAACCTTGAGGTACTTGAAATGTATAACTTGTAGGATTATAAGCAATACTTGTCAAGGGATCATCATCATAAATCGTTGTCGGATCAATCGGAGGTTGAGGATCAGGCGAACAAGCGACAATCAACAACAATCCTAAAAATATGCTTGCTAAAAATATATTTTTCATAACTATGAGTTTGAAAATATAAGACACTTTTGAAGTGCCTTATATCTTCTTATTATCGAAATTTCGGATTATTCAAAAAAGTTTCATCTGTCAAAGTATATAAAAAACTAACCAAATCAACTTTTTCTTGTTCAGTCAAACCTAATGATTTAACAAATTCACTTTGATTAAAATGATTTTGTCCACCATTGTTATAATGTTCGACGACTTCTTCTAACGTCGCTAAACTTCCATCGTGCATATATGGAGCCGTTTTTTCTACATTTCGTAAAGTTGGCACTTTGAATTTACCTTCATCTTCTGCCAACAACGTTATTCTTGAGCGACCTTTATCGGTATAATTTTCATACAAACCATTATTTTCAAAACCAAAATTCGTCAAGTTAAAACCATTATGACAATTCGTACAATTTCCTTTCCCGAAAAATATAGCTTTGCCTTTTTTTTCGCTTTCGCTAAATATAGATTCGTTCTGCTCATAAAAATACGTATCAAATTTTGAATTGCCACTTATTAACGTTCGCTGAAAAGCGGATAACGCACGAACAACCACATAAGCCGACATTTCTCTATCATAAGCAGCTTTCGCCAATTGTTGATACGAATCATCTTGAGCCAATCGACTGGCAGCTTCATGAATTCCGTGAGCCATTTCGGCTTCATTATTAATCGGTGACATCGCTTGAGTTTCCAAACTCGAAACGCCACCATCACGAAAAAAAAATTGGTCATATGCCAAATTTATCAAAGCTGGAGCATTCCTCACTCCTACTCTATTTTCGACACCAATACTTTTCGGTTTTCCATCCGTAAATCCCAAATGCTGAAAATGACAAGATTCGCATGAAATTGAAGAATCTATCGACAAGGCTTTTTCATAAAATAATTTTTTACCTAAAGCAACTCTTTCCGCTGTCAATTCATTATCAGTTGGAGATTGAATTGCTGGAAAATGTACTGGTTTTTCAAGTATAAAATTTTGACTTTGGTCATTTTGGCACGAAGTGAAAGTTAGTATGATTAAACTTATTCCGATTGAACCTATTCCTAACCCTTCCCTTAAAAAGGAAGGAAACCTGACGACAGTACTCGAATGACTTGAAATTGATTGTTTAATCGGGTTAAAAACCCGATTCTTTAGATTGTTGAAATATCCTATTTTAATCCATTGATATAACCTTTTCCAAAAAGAAAGAAACCAAAAGACAACACTCAATCCAAAAAAAATCGAGTGCTGTCGTCTGGCTTCCTTCCCTTTCAAGGGAAGGATTGAGGATGGGTTCAACCAAAAAATGATATGTAAAAACCTTATCATTCTATCTCAATCGCTGCTTCCAGATTATCCATTATCAAGGTAGCTAACCACAAATCAGCTTGTCCCGTATGCGAAATACTATTATTTTTAATATCAATTTTGTCATTTCCTTGTTGAAATAATTTTTCAAAATCAATTGTAAAATTAATAGAAGCCTCTACACCACCTTCCAAACTAATCGTTTTGGTAAACGTTGGAGTACGATACAATTCATCCGTTCCTGGATGATAAGCATAGAAAAAACTTGAATCAGGTGATTCTTTAATTTTTCCTTCAAACTTTCCAAAAATGTAAGTTTCCCTCCAATCCCAATATTCTGACGCATTCGCCAAAGGATGTCCTAAAGCATAATCAGCAGGAATTGTATGATTCAAAATAGAATCAACACCTAAACCGATACGAATTCCTGTATAATTTCCCACAGGAACATCTTCAATTATAATTTTCTCAGGTTCTCCGTTAGCTTCTAAGTGATTATTCGTAAAATCTAAAACATCAATATCTTTAATCATCGTTTCTTCTGTTCCGTTTAATAAGGTAATATTCGAAACAAAAAAGTGAGCGACATTGATAAAGACAGAATCACCATTTTGATAATCATAATATTGGAATAATACCAATTCATCATCACCAAATTGACCATCGAAATTTAGCGAAAGCGTTGTTGTTGTTGGCTCTGGTGTACCAGGATCAGGATCACAACCAATTATTAACACAACCATTAAAGCAAAACTTAATAATAATAACTTTTTCATAGGAAGATTTTTTAGGTAATAAAAAAGAAGTAATAGGTAATAAAACGGTTTTCCTATAAAAATAATTTTGAACCACAAAAGGCACATAAGTATCAAAAGTGTTTTCACAAAAGTTATTTTATTTTCACTCTTTTGTGAATTCCTTTTGTGTCTTTTGTACCTTTTGTGGTTCAAATAATACAA